>PFTO01000211.1:0-11497 GCA_002789615.1 Acidobacteria bacterium CG_4_9_14_3_um_filter_49_7
ATCCTGGCGAAAGCTGCCGTCTTCAATTGCTTTGGCGAGATTCTTGTTGGTTGCCGCAATGATGCGTACATCCACAATGAGACTTCGGGTGCCGCCCACCGGGGTTACCGCATTTTCCTGAAGTACCCGAAGCACTTTTGCCTGAGTTCTCAATGACATATCCCCAATTTCGTCGAGGAATAGAGTGCCGCCATTTGCCACAACAAACTTACCCTTCTTGGTTTCGTGGGCACCTGTGAATGAACCTTTCACATGGCCGAACAGTTCACTTTCTATCAATTCATCCGGAATCGCGGCACAATTGATATCGACCATGGGCATGTCTGCTCTTTCGCTTTTCATGTGGAGTCTTCGGGCGACAATTTCCTTCCCGCTGCCGTTTTCCCCGTAAATCAGAACCCGTCCCTCGGATGGTGCGGCCAGTTCGATGTCGTGTACCAGTTTCTGATAAGCGGGCGACGTTCCGATGAGCTGGGCCTCTCTGGATGCCTGCTCCAGGAGCCACCGGTTCCCTATTTTCAATTTGCGGTGTTTCAGGGCGTTTGAAATGGAGAGGAGCAGTTTCTCAAAGGACAGGGGCTTTTCCAGGAAGTCAATGGCCCCCTTTTTCGTGGCCTGAACTGCCACCTCAATGGTGGCATGGCCGGAAATTACAATAATTTCCACGTCAATGCCGGAATTATTAATGAAATCAATGAGTTTCAGCCCGTCAATGTCTTCCATCCAGACATCGGTGATGACCAGATCCACCTGCCCGTCCTGGAGCTCGGTAAAGGCCTCACTACCGGAAGCCGCCTCCCGGACCGCATAGCCCTCATCCTCCAGAATGGCCCGGATGGTGCGTCGGATGTTTTCTTCATCATCAACAATCAGGATCTGTTCTTTTGACATTTGCAAGTAACTTCAGGCAGATATTGTATGCCTTCTCCTTCAATTCTGATCCCATTGTAGCCGAAGGAGTTGAAAAGGTAAACCGAAACAGTGTTCCCCGATGGACGACTACCATGGCCAGGCTCTTGTCGGTCAGCCCCAGAACCACCGGATGCCCCTGAATCGTCTCTATGGACAGCGGGGCGAAATCCGTGATCAGGCTTTCCGCCTGACGGGTCATATACTGACGACTTTTCCCGTCAGCCAGCGATATGGAAATCCGCATACCATCTTTCAGGAACATGGTTCCAAGGTGGTAGCGGTCCATAGAATCCTGCTTGGTTGCCGGTTTCCACTGGAAATCCTCACCGGGGTCTAAGCGGTAACCGACACCGCCCACTACAAGGGCACTTCCTTCCCGCCAGATCCAGAAGCGGTCAAAAGCACGCTTATCCCGAAAGCTTACTGATGTTGGTTCAATGGACAATGAACCAATCTGCTGCACAATGGCGAGAAGGTCCCGTTGAAAGCCCGTATCATTGAGAAGGGTACCGGCCATGTAGAGGTGGGAAGGATCGGCTGTTTCTTCATTCAACGTGGGGTCAATGGAAATCCATTTGCCGTTCATGGCGACCTGCGGCCACATGTGGTATCCGATTGTGCCATTAACTGCCACCACTCCTGCTGCAGCCCGACACGGGATCCCCCCTGCCCGAAGGAGTGCCAGCGCCAGCACCGTATGTTCCGTGCAGTCTCCCTCGCGGGTTTTCAGAATGGTGGCAGTATTGGCAAATCCGACGCCATAGCCCTTGCGGTCAATCATTCGGTAGACTTTGTGCACCACCTTACGGATGAAATCGGCATCACTTCTCCCATTCTTTCTCAAATTGACGGCAATCTCTTGAATTTCCGGTAAATCAGACTGTACGATGGGTCCGGATTCCAGGGCTGCCGCGGTGGTGTCCGGCTTCATATCGTCCCTTAATTCCGGCCGGGTGATAGTGACTGCTACGCTATTTCCGTGCCGGACGACCAATTGAAAATCGGTCTGGGGAATCGTCAACTGTTCTTTTCCGGCGTTCGCCAGTAACGTGATTGTCTGGACATCAATCCCGCTTGGAAACCATTGCTTTGAATGAAACAGGGTCTGGATGAGAATATCGGTGCCATTGCCGCTTTTCACCTTTCCCGCTTCTGCTGTTTTATCCGAGACAAACTCAATAGTAAGTCCCATCATACGGCTTTTCACGTACAGGGGCCGACCGCCTTTGTTCACCAGCATTTCCTGTTTCAATCCAGTATTTCCAGACACGTCTTTCAGTTCCAGACCGTAGGTAGTGTCGGAATTCCCCATTTCCAGCTTCTTTTTCTGTACAGTCCGGGTTAACTCGCTTCGGATGTCACTGGAGAAGAAGGGAAAGACGGCAGTTTTCTCCGCTGATTTCAGCAGTCCGGCAATTCTTTTCTCACTCCCGTAATTCAGCACGACATCCGGGGAAACCGCTTGCTTCCGAATCTTGCCATCCTGACGCACCTGAACTGAATTTCCCGAAAAAACAGCGTTAAATGCGGTTTTCAAACCCGCCTGATCTGCCTGGACCGACAGAGAAATCGGCCGGCCATCCAGCCGGCTGATTTCCACCGATGTTTCCGAAAGGCTGACAGTGGCCCCTCCCCGTTTCAGGGTAATTCGGGAAATTGTTTCAATGGTAATGGTACCGGTCTTCCCGTCTATATGGCGGGTTTCCACCAGTGTGCCCACATCGTTTCCATTCAAACGAATGAAAAAACGGCTGGAGGACCAGCCGTTTATCGTAATGATCAGCAAAAAGGGGATGAATAAGCGATACTTCATTGCACGTTTAGAGTCACAATCCGGAACGTGCCCCGGCTATACAATTTCAACATCACCACATCTCCCTTTTTGAAATTCTGTACCATTTTCAAGAAAGCATCATAGTCTGTTACCGGTTTTCGGTTTACTTCCACAATTACACTGCCCTCCCGAACAAACTTATCATATGCTTCACTCATCTGGTTGACATCTACCACCAGTACGCCAGTGGTGTCCGGTCCAATTCGGAGCTGATACCGGATTTGATCAGACAGAGGCATAATATTGAAGCCCAATTTGCCGGAAACGGACTTGTTCTCATGCTTATCTTTGTCCGGTTTTTCAGGATTATTTCCGGAAAGATCGTCCCTGGAAGAAAGGGTTACGGTCAACATCTTCGTTTTCCCTTCCCTGGTAATTGTCACCTTGATCTTGTCTCCCGGCCGATGGGAGGCAATCTCGTGAACCAGTTCGTCATTGTCCTTGACCGGATTCCCATTCACTGCCGTAATAATATCATAGGGCTTCAATCCGGCCTTGTCGGCACCCATGCCCTTCTGGATTGTCTGAATCAGTGCGCCATGGTCCGTTTTGAAATAGCGTTTATCTGTTTCGCTGAGCTTGGACACCGTCACGCCCAGTGCGCCCCGTTCCACTTTGCCGTTTTCTTTCAGCTGCTCATATACATCCTTCACCATATTGATGGGAACCGCAAACCCAATATTCTGACCCTGAGCACTGATGGCGCTATTAATCCCCACGACTTCTCCGCTCATATTTACCAGCGGCCCGCCGGAGTTCCCGAAATTGATGGCAGCGTCGGTCTGAATAAAGGACTCCATGCCGGTGCTGAGGCGGCGCCCCTTACCGGATACAATGCCTGCCGTCACCGAATGTGAGTAGCCAAGGGGGTTGCCGATGGCGGTGACCCATTCTCCGATCTGCAGGGCGTCAGAATCCCCCAGATGGGCAATTGGCAGGTTTTTGTGATCGATCTTGAGCAGCGCGATATCAATTTCAGGGTCAGTACCCACCACCATCGCGACATACTTCTTGTCATCGTTCTGCAGGGTAACCTGAACCTTGTCCGCGTTCTTGACCACATGATTGTTGGTGATAATGTAACCATCGGCTGACACGATCACACCGGAGCCCCAGCTCACCTGCTTCTGTTTCTGCTGTGGCATCTGGCGTCTGAAATCCGGGCCGAAAAAATACTCGAAGAAATCTTCGTTCCCGCCGAAGGGATTGACCTGGGGATGCTTAAACGTCGACATGGACTCAATTGTCACGACTGCCGGGTTGAGCATACTGGCAATACCGGAAAAATCCGGGAGAGACACTATCCGTGCCGCCGGGGCAGCATAAGCCATATCATTTTGTGCCGGTTCCGTCATCATTCGCACGCCAAACCCTGTTCCTACCAGTAACGCTGCGGCAACCATGCCGCCCACAAATAGTTTTGCTTTTTCTTTCAACTTCATTGCTTCCTCCCTGCTTCAGTTGTCGCGCCTTTTTTGTGCAATATTTATGCCTGAAAAATCACGTCAAAATGGCGCACTCACGGCGTTGAAAGGCAAATGTGGTGAGGGCAGAGCAGGAAAGTGAAAATACGGGATTTTTTTTATCTTCAATTTAGCATTCAAAATTTAGCAGGTAACATCCCTGCCCCCGGCCGGCTTGTAGAATTTCTCCATAAAATGTAGGATAATGCCGTTTTGAGCCCGGGATCATAGTCGGATTGGGAGTAACCGGAATCGAGCAATTGAATTTGAGGTGAAAAATGGACCATACAAAGAGCAGGCAGGCGTTTGAAGTTGCAAGAAAATCTATCCCCGGTGGCGTAAATAGTCCGGTTCGGGCTTTCCGTGCCGTGGGTGGAGACCCAGTGTTTGTGGACGAGGCAAAGGACCAATTTATTGTGGATGTGGACGGAAACCGCTACATTGATTTCATCTGCAGCTGGGGACCGGCTATTCTGGGCCATGCCAATGATGAAGTGCTGGCAGCAGTAAAGAACCGGATGGACAAAGGACTCAGCTTTGGAATGCCGACAACAGTCGAAACCCGGTTGGCCGAGAAGATGCATGAAATGCTGCCATACGTGGAGAAGGTTCGCTTTATCAGTTCGGGTACTGAAGCGACAATGACCGCTGTCCGTCTGGCACGGGGTTATACGGGGAAGGAAAAGATAATCAAGTTCAACGGATGTTATCACGGCCACCACGATTCTCTGCTGGTGAAGGCGGGGAGCGGTGGGGCCACCCTGGGTGTTCCGGATAGTCCCGGTGTGACACCCGGCACGACAAAATCCACCATTGTCTGTGAGTACAACAATGCCGATGAAGTGCGCGATGCGCTGGAAGGCGGCAATGTCGCAGCAGTGATTGTGGAGCCGGTGGCGGGCAATATGGGCGTGATTAAGCCGAAGGAGGGTTTTCTCCAGGCCCTTCGGGAATTCACGGAACGCCACGAGGCACTGCTTATTTTTGACGAAGTGATGACAGGTTTCCGAATCCACGAGCAGGGGGCCTTTGGCCTTTATGGCGTGACGCCGGACCTGGCGACTTTCGGCAAGGTGATTGGCGGGGGAATGCCGGTGGGCGCGATCGGCGGCAGCGCCACCATCATGGACTGGCTCGCGCCAATCGGGCCGGTGTACCAGGCCGGTACCCTGTCCGGGAACCCGGCAGCCATGGAATGCGGCCTCAAAACACTGGAAATCTATGAACGGGATCATGTGCTGGAAGAAATCCGGACCGTATCCGAACACCTGGCCCATGGACTGGCGGATATCTGCAGGCGTCACAGGGATGTGTCATTCTCCATTCAAGGGGCCATGTTCACGGTTTTCTTTACCGGTACCACGCCCTCCAATTTTCCTGAAGTGGATGCATGCGACATGGAACGGTTCCGGCGATTTTTCCAATTCATGCTGGATGAAGGAATTCTCCTTCCACCATCCCAGTACGAAGCCAATTTCCTTTCCGTCAAACATACGAAAAAAGATATTGACCACTATCTGAATGCCCTGGAAACCTTTCTGGGTCTGGAGTGAGGCGGAGCTATGGGATACAATTTCACGGAAATAGAGCCCAGGTGGCAGAAGCGCTGGGAGGCTGAAGATCCCTACAGGGTGAAACGGGATCCATCACGGAAGAAATTTTACTGCCTGGAAATGCTTCCCTATCCCTCGGGACGGATTCACATGGGACATGTCCGGAACTACAGCATCGGAGACGTGATCTCCCGCTTTATGACCATGAACGGATACAATGTCATGCATCCGATGGGTTGGGATGCCATGGGCATGCCTGCGGAAAATGCCGCTATCAAGAGTGGCAATCATCCCCGGCAACATACCTATGACCACATTGAGATGATGCGTACCCAGCTTCAAAACCTGGGATTCTCCTACGACTGGGATCGTGAAATTGCCAGCTGTGACCCGGAATACTACAAGTGGAACCAGTGGATTTTTCTGAAAATGATGGAGAAAGGACTGGTGTATCGAAGCCGGCGTTCTGTAAACTGGTGCCCTTCCTGCCGGACTGTACTGGCAAATGAACAGGCGGAAGGCGGTACGTGCTGGCGCTGTGACTCTGAAGTGGAATTGAAGGAGCTGGAGCAGTGGTTTGTCCGGATCACTGATTACGCGGAAGAACTGCTGAACGGACTGGACAACCTTCCCCAGTGGCCGGAGAATGTGAAAGCCATGCAACGGCACTGGATTGGTCGAAGTGAAGGCAGTTTTGTCACGTTTCAGCTGGATGGCATCGACAAGGGACTGGAGGTGTTCACCACCCGGATTGACACCATTTTTGGTTCGACGTTTGTCTGTCTGGCCCCCAACCATCCGCTTGTGAAGGAAATACGGCAAATGTCTCCTGAACGAAAAGCCATCGACGAGTTTGTTGGGAGAATGAACCACATGAGTCGGGAAGAGCGGCTGGCCTCCACCGAAAAACTAGGGCAGTTCACCGGGATCTACGCCTTGAACCCCTTCACAAAGAAGCGAATTCCTGTTTATCTGGCAAACTTCGTATTGATGGAATATGGGACCGGTGCGGTGATGTCGGTGCCGGCCCACGATCAGCGGGATTTTGAGTTTGCGAAAAAATATCAATTACCCATTGTGCCGGTAATCGCCCCTGAACCCGGATTTCGCTACGAAGAGGAATTGACCGAAGCAGTGGAAGCATCCGGAGTGCTGATTGATTCGGGTGTTTTTACCGGAATAGCTTCGGATACGGCAAAGATCGAAATGAATGAAGTGGCAGAGGCCGGGGAATTTGGTCGAGGTGCAATTACATACAAGTTGAAAGACTGGGGTATTTCACGTCAGCGCTACTGGGGAACGCCAATTCCCATCATTTATTGCGACAAGTGCGGCATTGTCCCTGTGCCGGAGAAAGACCTTCCGGTGAGACTCCCGGATGACGTGACGTTCACCGGTGAAGGCGGCTCTCCCATCCTGACCTCGGAATCCTTTCTTCATACGGCCTGTCCGAAGTGTGGGGGAAATGCAAGGCGGGAAACCGATACCATGGATACCTTTGTGGACTCCTCCTGGTACTACTATCGCTACCTGAATCCACACCTTGATACTGCGCCCTTTGATGTGGATGATGCCGCATACTGGACACCCGTGGATCTATACGTCGGTGGAGTGGAGCATGCCACTATGCACCTGATCTACACCCGTTTTTTTACCAAGTTGCTCCGTGATTTCGGCCTGTTGAAGATTGATGAGCCGGTAAATAAAATGGTGACCCAGGGGATGGTGATTAAGGACGGCAGAAAAATGTCCAAATCCCTGGGGAATGTGGTGGACCCGGATGACATGATTCAAAAATACGGAGCAGACGCGGTTCGCGTGTTCATGCTGTTTGCTTCTCCCCCGGAAAAGGAAATTGAGTGGAAAGACCAGGGCGCGGAAGGGGCATTGCGTTTTTTGAACCGGGTATGGAGCTTTGGAGAGAATAATCCGGAAATCGTTCAGAAAGAAGAGACGTTTGTTGCTGAAGAGCTGGAAGGCGAGGCCAGGTCCTTGTTTCAGAAGCTTCACCAGACCATTGCCAAGGTGGAAGAGGATATCGAAAAGCGCCTGCATCTGAATACCGCGATTGCGTCCCTGATGGAGCTTTACAACCAGTTATCTGCAACTTCCCTGGAGGGGGAAACGATTCGGCCAGTGGCGGGAGCTGTTTACCGGGACATGATTCGAATGATGATGCCGTTCGCCCCTCACATGGCTTGTGAGCTGGGAGAGGTTTATGGCTTTGATGTTTCCACATGGCCCAAACTCAATCGCAAGTTTGCAGTGCCAGACAGTTTTACTCTGGTGGTTCAGGTAAATGGGAAAATTAAGGATAAAATCGAAGCATGGGTGGGAATTGAAGCTGATGCGGCGTTTGAACTGGCTGCAGGGAGCGAACGGATCGCTGCGGAACTGGCCGGGAAGACGGTACTGAAAAAAATCTACGTACCGGATCGGTTGCTCAACCTTGTGGTAAGATAGTGCAATGATCAAACGAATCCTGGTTCTTGTTCTGTTATTGCCGGTTTTTGGCTGTGGATACCATGTGGTAAAGACACCGAAAGTGGCTGTTTTTGTTGCACCGGTGGACAACCGGAGCAACCATTCCCGGATGGGTATTCTGGTGGAACGGGCGGTAGAAAATCAGCTTCTGCAGCACGGGATGGTGCTGGCCGATGATGGAAACTCAGCAGATATTCGGATATCTCTCCAGTTGAACGCCGGTGGAAAGCGAACGGTTCAAAGCGGGGCAGATAACCGGATGACAACCAGCCGGGAAACCGTCGGTCTAAAGGCTGAATTCTTGGAAAAATCCGGGAAGCGAACAATGAATCGGGAATTTCTGTTGTTGTCACGTTTCCCCACCGAATCCAGGTACTACTATAACGACAGCGGCAGGGAAGAAAAAGAGCTGGCCGGTCAGATGGCCCAACAGGTAGTGGCATGGCTGACAAATCCATAGTTCTATTGACCGGATGTGAGGTATATCTCCGGCGGGAACGGGTGGAGCAGATTGTCACCGCTACTCTGCCGGATGGACTTTCGGATTTCAACTACATGCGGATGGATGCCAGAGAAAACAAGCTTGTGGATATTCTTTCTTCATGGGAGGAAAGGGGATTCATCGGTGGAAATCGGGTTATCCACGTGGAAAATATCGAAAAGCTACGCCTCAAGGGGCAGGAAAAGGTCGCTTCTCTTTTCCTGGATCGGGTTAAGAAGGGGGGTGTGCCGGGCGCCGTCTTGATTCTGGAAGGAGAATCGGTGGACAGGCGGACGGCTTTCTTCAAGAAATTGTCTGCGGCTGCCACTTCTCAGGATTTCAAGCCGCTGCGGAACTATCAGGTCCCAACCTTTATCAGTCAGCGGCTGCGAGAAAAGGGATATACCATAACGTCGGATGCGGCGGAATTTCTCTCAGACTTTGCTTCTTCGGAATTGATGTCCATTGCGTCGGAACTGGAAAAACTCATTTTGTTTATTGGCGATGAAACAAAACAGATAACACTGGAACACGTGAAAGGGCTATTGATGCCGTCCAGGAGCTTTTCCACGTTCGACATTCAGGATGCTCTTTTGGAGAGGCGGTCGGATACGGCCCACGCGGCATTGAACAGTATGTTGACGGAGGGCGTTTCCCCCATTGTAATCTGGCGATTTTTCCAGAGTACACTGGATAAGGCCCGTCGTCTGGAGCAGGCGCATACAAGTGCAGACGTGAACCGTATTTCCAGGTCGACATACTATCTTGACAAGTTGAAACGCCTCGGCGGCGTTTTTCCCGGCGGTGCCAACCGGGCACTGGTTTTGACAAATAAGCTGGAGCTGGCATCCCGCAGGGGAAACTTGACAGATTCGTTTTATCTTGGTTATCTTTTAGACGGACTTTTCCGGATGATGCGGTAAGGGAATGGATTACAGGAAGATTTTCCCTTGTACATATTCCGGCGTATTTGTATAATGTCAGGGACTGCAACGAGTAATGCGGACAGGGGTGGCTGATGCCTTTACCAGATTTTGTCATGTATGATGAAGAATATCAGAGAATTAAGACTGTTGCAACAAGGCTGAGAGAAGACGCAAATGCCAAGATTGTCTTTCTTGTGGACAAGAATGGTCAGCAGATAGCTGCATGTGGGGATCTGGGATCAATTGATACCACATCTCTGGCATCCCTGACGGCTGGAAATGTGGCTGCTACCGATGGCCTGGCAAAGCTCATTGGCGAAAAAGAGTTCAGCATCCTCTTCCACGAAGGGGAAAGGGACAACCTGCATATCTCCATTGTGGGCAAGCGGGGAATTCTGGTAGTCATTTTTGACAGCCGTTCCACGCTGGGTCTGGTACGTCTTCGCGTGAAAAGGACGTCGGCTGAACTGGAGCGAATTTTTGATGTGATTGAAGAGAAAGCAAAGCACCAGTTTGAAGGGGAAAAGGAGTACGAATCTCCCTTCGCTGAGATTACCGAAAACGACATTGACAAATTATTTGGCGATAACTGAAAATGGCATTCATCAACCACTCCGCGAAAGAAATTAACTGCAAACTTGTTTATTACGGACCCGGTCTCTGTGGTAAAACTACCAATCTGCAATATATCTACAACAAAACCAATCCCGATTTGAAGGGTAAAATGATTTCCCTTGCCACCGAAACGGACCGGACCCTGTACTTTGATTTTCTACCCCTGAACCTGGGCACAATTCACGGATTTAAAGTGCGGTTTCAGCTGTACACTGTTCCTGGCCAGGTTTTTTACAATGCTTCCCGGAAACTCATTCTGAAGGGAGCGGACGGGGTTGTGTTTGTGGCGGACTCGCAGGATGCCAGATATGAAGCCAATATAGAATCGATGGTTAACCTGAGAGAAAACCTTGATGAAAACAACCTGAAACTGGAATCTATTCCATACGTACTTCAGCTGAATAAACGGGATCTGCCAAGTGTTACGCCTGTGGAAGAACTGACGGCAGCCTTGCGGTTCAAGGGTGAGCCGGTCTTTGAATCCGTGGCGACCCAGGGTGGCGGAGTATTTGAAACGCTGAAATCCTGCGCAAAACAGGTCCTGAACAAACTCGGACGCTGATTCCGGCCCTTTGCGTCGAGTGTTGAATTCTAAATGTTAAATAAATTTAAGATAGGAAGAAAAGGACGAATATTCTTTTCCTCAAAGGTATTCACTTCTATTTGTCAGTTCCATTCCCCGATTGTTCTGCCTCCAACCCCTGCTCCCCACTCCAACTCTTTTACTCTGGCAGGAGATAGAGATGGATGTGCGTAAACAAATAATAATCGGCACAGCCGGTCATATCGACCACGGCAAAACGACCCTGGTATTCCGGATGACCGGAACCGACGCAGATCGGTGGGAAGAAGAAAAGCGCCGGGGCATTACTATTGACATCGGATTTGCTCACCTGGAGAGGGCGGGAGTGGCCCTGAGTTTTATTGATGTTCCGGGCCACAAGGACTTTGTGACCAATATGCTTGCAGGTGTTCATTCGGTGGACATTGGACTTCTGGTGGTGGCGGCGGATGAATCGGTGATGCCCCAGACCGAAGAGCATTTCAACATTCTGAAGCTTCTTGGTGTATCCCCCATCATTCCAGTTGTCACGAAAATTGACCTTGCGGATGCTGAAATGATGGCATTCACCGAGCTTGAAGTCCGGGAGCTATTCAAGAAAAACGGCCTGGACGAACCCGATACCATCTTTCGAGTCAGCGGGACGACAGGGGAAGGTGTGGAGAGT
>PFTO01000211.1:11505-14914 GCA_002789615.1 Acidobacteria bacterium CG_4_9_14_3_um_filter_49_7
GATTTTCTCTTTCAGCTGGGAGAGAACATCCATAATGAGAATAACCGTCAACCCGCCTACCTCCACGTGGACCGGAGCTTTACCATCAAGGGACACGGAACGGTGATCACCGGCACCTTGATGTCCGGTTCTCTGCAGACAGGGGATAAAATCACCGTCTACCCACCCGGAAAAACATCTGTCATTAAGAGGCTGAACACCCATGGCCATAATGTAAGCAAAATCTTCGCCCGCAAGCGGGTGGCGTTGAATGTCCCTCAGTTTCAGAAAGATGAACTTTTACGGGGTATGGTGGCGGTAGCGGAACCCCTGCAAATTGCCACGCGATTTGCAGACGCGAGGATTCAGATTGTCTCAGGTGACGGAAAACTGGAAGATCTGACTCGAGTCCGGGTCAATATGGGGAGCGAAGATGTGGTGGCCAGGATTAAGCTGGTGGAAAACCCCTTTGAGGATACTCCCTGCGATGTTCTCTGCCAGCTTCGATTTGAACGTGAAGTCGCCTGCTTCATGGGAGAGCCGGTCATCGTCCGATCCTATTCTCCGGTTCACACCATCGGCGGAGGTGTGATCTTGGACAGCCAGCCAGTCAAACGAAGGGGATTTCACCCAGCCTCAGCCGGATTGAATCTGAAGGACTCAGGGGACGACCGGTCCCGATTGCTGGGTATACTGTCAGAATCCGGGATAGTGGAACTCAAAGAAGCACGGGCTCGTCTCTTTTTAACCGAAGAAGAATTTGAAACACTTGTCCAGTCATTGATTGCGGACAGCCGTCTGGTGAAGTTTGAAAAAGACAGCCGGTTGTATCACCCTGATCAGGTCCAGGCGGTGCAAAACGAGATTCTGACAAATGTGAAGAATTTTCATTTAAAGAATCCCCGGAAAGACGGCTATCCGGCAGGAATGCTTCGGCATTATCCGGAAAGTATTGTTCGGGCAATGGTGCAACGGGGCCAATTGGTACAAAAGGGTTCAGTGATGACGCTTCCCGCCTTTTCCAGGACATATTCTTCGGCTGAACAGGAGGCTTTCCAGAAACTGCTTTCCCTTCTGAAATCAGCCGGACTGGAGACACCCCTACTGCCAGCACTGAAAAGGGATTTCCAGGACGACGCGCTGTTGTCGGACCTGTTGCAGCGGGGAATTTCTGAAAGCAGCATTGTGAGGATCTCGTCGGACTATTTTCTGGATGCTGGGATGTATCGGGGATTTCTGGAACGGTTCCGGAAATGGGCTGCCAGTCTCGGCTCATTCAACATTCAGGAAGCAAAGAGTGAGCTCGGACTGGCGAGAAAATATCTGATTCCCTTATTGGAACACCTGGATGGGGAAAGAATTACAGTCAAAATAGATGACAAACGGAAACTTCTGTAGTGGAGATAAGTCTAAGTTTAAGTTTGAGCTTGAGTCTGGAAAAGATTTGGAATAACAGATAATTAGCCTTTCCCTGTCTTCACTTAAGCTTAAACTCAAACTTGCTTCTACTTTTTCCCCTTGTGCATGACAAGGGCGGTTTCTTTGTCCCGATAGTATTCTTTTCGTTCTCCGATAACCCGGAATCCCATATCTTCGTACAGTGAAATCGCGGCATTGTTCCCTTCCCTCACTTCGAGATAGAAATCCCTTGTGTCTTCCAGATGGTTCAGCATCCACCCCATCAACTGTTTTCCGATTCCCTGCTTACGGTATCCGGGAAGCACTGCCACGTTGAGAATGTGGTATTCATCCAGAAAGTGCTGAAAGCAGGCAAATCCCACTGTTTCATCTCCGGCTTCCGCGATGATGATGCCTTCCATTTCTGAAACCACGAACATGGCCTCGGACCAGGGGTCAGAAAAACATGCGTGTTCGATTGAAAGAAGGCGTTTCAGAACAGATTCTGAAACCGTTTTAACTGGTTTTATTACGATTGGGTTCGGCATCGGATTTTCGAATGTAAACAGGTTCAATTGAGGGGCTTTCCCCAGGTGAGGGGTCTTGAAGTGTCTCTGCCAGGAGGCTGGAGAGGCAGCTGGGTGGCGGCAGTTGCGTGCATTGGGGAAAGAATTGTGTCAACAATTCACCATAGGGCTCCAGCGCACTTCCGATCATGGAGAAGGGATTATGTGAAATCCCGTTATTCTGCAAAAAATCCGGTAACATTTCCGGTTTCAGTACGGCATAAGGTGAAACAGGGGCGTCGTTTTCAAAAAAAGCAGCATAAACCTGCTTCTTTCGTGCGTCAATGAGGGAGAGAACCCGGTTTTGTCCCGTCTTTATGGCTGCCCGGTTCAGCAGGTACAGTGATGTGTACCCCACCAGATCCAATTCGGGATTTGCTGCCAGGAACCCATAGGCGACGGCAATGCCGATGCGAAGCCCGGTAAAGGAACCCGGTCCGCGGACAAACAGTATCCGTCCCAGTTCTCCCGGCGAAACATCGGCCTGATCCAGCAGGATGGAGATGGCCGGAAGAAGGGTTTCATTGTGACCGTACACACGGGACAGTTCCATACTGGCCACGATTCTTTCATTCTGTACCAATGTAACGCAGCCTCTGGGGCCGCTTGTGTCAAAGCAAATCGTATTCATCACGGCGGAAAGTATATCACAGGGGAGAAAAGAAGTGTTCTGTGCGCCTGTGGCACCTGTGTTCAGTGTTCTGAAAGATATAAAGAGTGGGCGATAGATAAATCAGCGAGATGGCCATTTCTCGTCCTTTCTTAACCCATCACCCACCATTCATCACCCTTCACTGCTTCCTCAATCTTGGTTCCAGTGAGAAAGTAAACGTATAGAAAAAAAGGGGGAAGTTTATTCTTTGTCAGTCCCCTTCTTTTCCGGTCAGAACACTGAACACAGAAAACAGAAAACAGAACACTTCTTCTGTGGTTTTTCTTCTCTGAAAGGGCAGGTTGGAGTAAAATCAACCGGAAAATACATGAGGGATGGTTTTTGTGGACGTTGATGTACTGATTATCGGTTCCGGGATTGCGGGGTGCAGTGCCGCACTTCATCTTGCCGATGCCGGATTGTCCGTGATGATGCTGACGAAGGCCTCAGAACCCTATATTTCCAATACCTATTACGCACAGGGGGGAATTATCGGCCAGTGTGATGGGGATACGTCCAGGTGTCTGGAGACGGACATTCTTGCGGCCGGTGCCGGCCTGTGTAATCCGGCAGCAGTCAGGCATTTGGCCGGGAAAGGGCCGGCCCTGGTCAAAGATTTCCTGCTTGAGAAAATGGAAGTCCCATTTACAAAGAAGGCCGGAAAACCGGACTGTACAGCCGAGGCAGCCCACAGTATGCGCCGGATTTATCATTGTGATGATGTTACAGGTCAGCGGATTGAAACCACACTGTTGCAGGCGGTGGCAGCGCATTCCGGAATTGAGCTTCGAACTGCTACCATGGCAGTGGACCT
>PFTO01000211.1:14949-23020 GCA_002789615.1 Acidobacteria bacterium CG_4_9_14_3_um_filter_49_7
AGCGATATCGCCCCCGCAGGTGCTTCGGGGCGTATGCGCTGGACCTGAATAGCGGAGAAGTGGAACGAATTCTTTCCATCAACACTATCCTGGCGACCGGAGGCATCGGTGCCGTTTACCTTCATTCCACCAATCCGAAGGGCGCAACCGGGGACGGTGTTGCCATGGCTTATCGGGCGGGGATTCCAATTATCAACAGTGAATTTGTACAATTTCACCCCACAACCCTCTACCTGGCAGATAGTAACGAACGATTTCTGATTTCAGAATCCGTTCGCGGGGAAGGTGCTGTTCTGGTGGATCGGCAGGGCAAGGCGTTCATGCGTGATTTTCACCCGGATGCGGACCTGGCACCCCGTGACGTTGTGGCAAGGGCGATTTTCACGAAAATGCTCAACGAAGACGCGCCCAATATGTATCTGGATCTGTCCAGGGTGGAAAAAGACATGGATTTCGCGTCCCGTTTCCCCAATATCACAAAGACCTGCCGTGAGAGAGGTATACGGGTTCCGGATGATGCGATCCCGGTTGTACCGGCAGCCCATTATTTTTGCGGTGGGATTAAGAGCGATACCGACGGATCGACGGGGGTATCGGGTCTCTACGCGATCGGGGAATGTGCCTGCACCGGGCTCCACGGGGCCAATCGGCTTGCCTCCACTTCACTGCTGGAGGGACTGGTCTGGGGAGTGGAGGCGGCTCACCAAATTGCGGGAAAAAAGGAAAAGGTTTCGTCGGAACGAACCCGTTTCATTCCCGAATGGGACATGCCGGCCGGTGTTACGGCAGATCCCATCCTCATCCAGAACGATGTGCGCCAATTGAAAACCACGACATGGAATTATGTGGGAATTATCCGGAACCATTCCCGCCTGAACCGGGCAAAACAGGACCTTTCCCAGCTTTTTGACTCCATTGATGTTTTTTATCGACAGAACCGTATTTCCCGTCCCCTTCTGGAGCTTCGCAACATGATCACGGTTGCCCGTATCATTGCTTTGGCCGCCGGACGCAATTCCCGGAGTGTTGGATGCCACTTTCTGGAGTCCGGGCCGGACTCCAGAAAGTGATGGGTGATGAGTGAAGGGTGAAGGGTTGGAAAAAGACGGGAAAGGGGCTATTGCATTTCTCGTCATCTGAGTACCTTGTGAAGCTATTTCCCACACTTTTTCCAGCTTCCGCCACTCGCAACTCTGTAGAGTTGAGGTAGGAGTAGAGCTAAGAAAAATCAGGGTCCTGGTTATTTCCGGTTCTCTTTCTTTTTCCGGTCAAAACACTTCTCTTCACTCTTCACTCATCACCCATCACAGCGGCAATGCCGCTTTTTGTCATCAAACAGTGAAAGGGTGGGTAAAACTTACCTAAAACACTCAGAATATGCCGACAAAAGCAGGTACAGTTTTTGCATAAGTAATGAATGGAAATGAAATTCGAGGGAGGGGATATGGAAAAGGAAAGTGGGTTTTCTCTGATTGAAGTCCTGATTGCGGCGACAATTTTCTCCATTGGCCTGATTGCACTGGCCGGTGCGCAATTGGTTTCAATCCGGTCAACCCAGAGTGATTACAACTTCACAATGGCTACTTCTCTGGTACAGCAGCAGATTGAAGGTCTACACGCTGGGGGGTCTGCCAGCCTCGTGAATGGAAACGACGGGCCATTGGACATGCTGGGGAGAACTGCGGCGGACTACACGAATGCACCGGACGCTGCCGATTTTCTCTTCAACCGGACATGGACCTGCACACCCGCCAACCCGGGAACCGGTAATCCCTGCCTGGTTCACGTAGAGGTCAGATGGCTCGAGGCGCGAACCGGCAATAACCGCATGGTGTCGTCAGATGCCATCATTACGCCGTGAGGAGGAAAGTATGATCAAACGAACCGAGAAGGGTTTCAGCCTTACGGAACTCCTGGTGGCGGTTGTCGTCGGGGGCATTATAATGGCTGGGATCTATTCCGCCTTCATGAGCTCGATTAACGTTTTTTCCTCCCAGCAGGAAATTAGCCAGATGCAGTTTAATGCCAAGGCTGTAACCAGTTTCCTGAAGGAAAAGCTGGCCAATGCGGGAAGCGGAGTACCGACCGAGGTGCCTATTCCTCCCGTGGTCTTTTTGAACAATGCGTCCACAGTCAGCGCTGCCCGTTATCTCAACGGTGCCGATGCCATCCAGATTCGCATGTACGGCAATATGGGGGAAATAATGAGGGTGACCAATTACAATAATCCCTCTGCGACGGCACGATTGAGACAGCCAAATCCCGTCGATGTAAACCCCGTAAACGGTCAGAATACATCAGTCGGAAATCTGTTATTGGTATGGAACCCGGGGACTTCGGAATACAAACTGGCAGAAATTACCAGTGTTGTGGAAGTGGCCACTGGCGGGAGCGGAACTGGAAATGATACCAAGGTAAACTTCTCTCCGGGTCTTTCTATCTATAACGACCCCAGCGGTTTGGGGGCCGATTATACCGGCGGAAACGCCATGATGATTGATCAGAGCGCCATGAATACATTGACATTTTTTGTGGATACCAACGGAGTGCTTCGAATGACCGACGGTTACTTTAACCTGCAAAATCCGGCAGATCCTCTCAACGTGTCGGCATTGCCGCTACTGGACAATGTGGAAGATTTTCAGATTCAGATCGGCTACGATACCAGTGTCACCCCAGACAATATTGTTGACAACTGGAGCTGGACTTATGACCCGGCCACCAATACGCCGAATCTCAACCGGGCACTGGTGCTTCGTTGCTACCTGCTGGCCCGTTCTCAGCGGACGGAGCGCTTCGTCAGCAACGTCTCCCGCCCGGACATTGACCCGGACGACGGTGTCACATATGCCGGTGCGCCGGATAATGTACGTCGCCGGATGTATTCTTTTACGATTCAGCTTAGAAACCGGCTGAACTGATGGAAAGAGGGGTAAAATATGCAAAAAAACAGTGAAAGAGGGGGCGCGGTGCTCATCACCACCATCCTGATCCTGATGATCAGTGCGGTAATTGCGATATCGTTACTGAATTCTTCCCGGGTGGGGTCAAGAGTCAGCTCCAATTATAAGCTCCAGGAAAATGCCTATAACGTGGCGGAAGCCGGGTTTGAGCGGGTAAGGAGCCAGATTCTGAACTTTGCTTCCGTATCCGGCCAACTTTTTTTTGACCCGGCAAGTGTGAACACGTTGTACGACCCGAATTTCAATAACTACGGCCAGATTACCGGTGGTGGCGGGCTGTATGCCAGTTACTACGGCAACTATCCCCAGTACAAGGGAACTATGCCCATTACCCTTCCGGGCGGCCAGACGCTGACCGGAGAGTGGTATGTGAGGATTATTGACAACGACCTCATCTGCAATGAGCCATTGTCGGGAGACTACCTCCAGGGCGATTATCTGAATGTGCAGAAGATCAAGGATGTCCTGGGCAGTACTGCCGCCGGCAGTGAGGACCGGATTCAGCAGATGAACGGTATCATCTTGAACTGCGGGGAATTGAGCAACGGCGGGGTGGGCAATTGTAACGACATGCCCACCATTGATTTTTCACAGAACGAGGACAATTCGGTGTTTGTAGAGTCCCGGGGGATTATCCGCCAGGGAAACCAGATCGTGGCATCCCGTCTGGTTAGAGTGTTGGTTCATACCGACGACAGCGGCGGCGGTGGACGGAACCCGGCCCAAAAGGGTGGTTCTGCCGGCGGTACCCGGTCTAATGTCTCCGGGAGCGGCGCGCCAACCGGCTGGGGAAACTGAGGTAAAGGGAGAATGATATGAGAAAAAGAATAAAGACAGTTTTGATGTTTCTGATTGTGGGGATGACGGTCGCCGCCATTGCGGGTGGGAAAATCTACGACCCCATGGATGTGTTCAAGCGGGATGTCCCGCCCAACATCCTGGTGGTGGTGGATAACTCCGGGTCCATGACTGCGGACACCAACAACCACTACTTTTCAACCTACAACAGCTTGTCCTCAGTGTATCCGGGCCTAAGCGGAGTCACTCTTTATAAAAGCCGCGCCGCGCATAACTACACCAGCGCGTTTGGGTCCATGTGGGCATACAACGAGCCCACACAGGTTTCCGTGCTGACATATGGTGCGATGGACAGTGCAGCGGACCTCACCGGAACCACAACCAGGACCTTTGTGATGCCCATTTCCGCCACCGGGAAAGTCAGTTTTGTTTCTCTGGATATCATGTTTGATGATATATCTGACGGTGTAAATGGACTGGATAACATTACGTCGATGATACTTGAGGACCCGTCCGGTCGGCAGGTAGAAGTGCTGAACATTATCCAGGGGAAATACAACCAGACACTTAGAAATGTAACTTATTCCAACAACCTTTCCGTGGATTCAATTACCAGGGATAGCACAACATACGATCTCTACCATAAGTGCTTTCGGATGGCGATTGGCGGGGCAAATATCAATGATGATACAGTGCCGAACAGTGAAAAATACTTTCGCGGGTTGGAGAAAAACGGGACCTGGCGCCTGATGGTTAGCCATCAGGGTTCCGACAAACTTTACATCCGGGCGGCCAAGCTGGGGATGGACCCGGTATTGTCCAAGTTCACGGTGATGAAGTCCGTGCTTCAGGACGTGTTCCGGCGGGCAAAAAATGCCCGGTTTGCCTTCGGCGCCTATAAGACTTACTGGAAAAACGTAGATACACAACAGCTGCCCGACCATACTTCTCACAGTATCTACAGCTACTATGCCAGTAGTTCGGATACGTCCTATTTTGGCGCGGAAATTCTGGAGGGCTTCCCTTCTGATCCCATGGCCACCATGGACAACCGCGCGGACATTCTGGACTGGGTGGACATGAGTGTCAATCAGAGTAATGCCGGAGACTGGAGTTACGGGGCAAGTCCAAAGCCCAAGGACATTTTTGCTGTTACCTGGACCCCCATCGGGGGTACTTTCCGGGACATTAATACTGACCTGGGCCCCATCATCAACGGTGACCCCTCCGGCGAATGCCGGAACTACTCTGTTATTTACCTCACAGATGGATATTGCACCCGCGGCACCTGCACCACGTCTTACATCACGGGGAAGATCGACGACATCTATCGCATGCACACGGTCAACAAGGACCTGAACGGAGACGGCGTCATCAACGGTGACGACTTCATTCCCACTCCGTCTTACATCATCGGTTTCGCCATGGGCACAAACTCATCGACATTGAACGCCTATGCCGCGGCAGGCCATACAGACGGGAACCCGAATCTGGCGGGAGATCAGGCCTATATGCCGGATGACGCGGATTCCCTTCTCCAGGTGTTTAGGGATGCTATCGCCAGTGCCAGCATCCAGACGTTTACCGGGGAGACACAGGTGATCCCGATTAAGTTGAGACAGGATTTGCAGAACAAGAAAGACAGCAACAGCAGTCTCTATCTGGTCTGGCAGGATCATGCGGAGGATGCAATTGTCCAGAACTATTTTACCTACTCCAACGGAGACGGCTTCAAGGGACATTTGAAGGCATATGGCATCCTGAAGCCTGACGGTACACTCCTTGGCAACAACCAGTATCGGCCCCTCTGGGATGTGTCGAACTGGTCGGAAATTCTGCGGGATGACCAGGGGCAGCCGCTGTCTGCAACCCCGGTGAGTCGCAGGGGTACCATTGATGAGCGGATTGACCACATCAAGACGTACATCACACCGGACCCTACAAAAACTAACTATGTGGGCAGCGCGGCAGCGAAAGTCCCGTTCCGGGAATCTTTCCGCTGTATTGTGACGCCGAGTTCGGCAAGCAATGGCAGTGGGCTGATATATCTGAATAGGTACTCCTACAACAACAAGGCAGATCGTTATCTCCCTTCTTCCCAGCTGATCAACTTCGTAATGGGACAAACTGGTATTCAGACAGCAGCCGAGGCGATCCAGTTTATTGATTTTCTCCAGACCAAGACCATGGGGGACTCCACCTTTTCCACCCCGGCTGTTATTGGCGATCCCGATTCTTTTTACCCGGATGACACATATGGCACCTTTGCGAGCAATTACAAAGACAGGCAGAAAGTCATCTATATCGGAGCCAATGACGGGATGCTCCACTGTCTGGATGCGCATACCGGTGATGAAATGTGGGCATTTATCCCCTACGACATCTTTCCCAGGCTGATGAACATTTTCAACGAGTACAAATTGACAGGAGACCTGTCCGGTCAGCCCGACCCCAAGGTTGCCAGCGTGGACGCTTTGGGCCGGAAACCCCATTACTATTATCTGGCCAGTTCTTCCCGGTACACCGACATTAAGAACGCCCAGGGAGATTGGATGACGATTCTGACTATCGGTGAGGGTGGTGGCGGCAATGCCTATACTACCTTGAATGTGACAAAGCCGGAAATCGCCGGATTCAACGGTGATGGAAATTTTTATCCGGGGAGCGACTCGGTTACACCAGCCGATCCCATGGATAACCCTTCCCAGATTTCCCTGGTGTATGCCATCGATAACGGGAGCAACCTCTATCTCTGGTCTACGGCTTCCAGTGCCCAGTTCAGTGATATGGGTGAAACCTGGTCCACACCTTCCTATACGCGCTACGACAAAGACAACTTTGTGGGCTATTTTGGCTCCGGTTATCCCGGCTTTGGCGGCAGCGGGGGGACGCTGTACGTTGTGAACTTAAGCAACGGGGACAAGCTGGATGAAAAATCTATCACTTCTGGAAGCAGTATCATGTGCTCACCGGGGGCACTTACAGGAATAGACAACACAGTGTATGCAATCTATTTTGGTGATACCACCGGTGGGTTGTGGCGCTATGTGCCTGACCTCAGCGGTATCGGCTCACTGAGCAGCAGCCACATGGAGAAAATTTTTCAATCCATGTATGGCACCACTATTTTTGACACTCCGGCCCTGTTGCTGGATTCCACCGGTGCGGTCTGGATTTCCACTGGAGAAATGGGATCGGAGGCAGGCGGAAACGTAATAGATGATTCGGTTCTCTACACGGTGAAGGATGATGCCGGCTACGACCAGCACCCGGCCCCGGTTTATACCTCCGCAGATATGGTGGATCTGAACGCCTTTGAAGCGGCCAACGGAGTGAACACTGTAGTCAGTCGGGACGACGTCATGGGTCCGGATGACAAGGGGTATTTTTTCCAGTTACCGGTCCGGGAAACCCTGTTTACAAGCCCGATTATTACCGGCTACACACTGAACCAGCTGGCCTATACCACAACACTGTACTTGACCTACCGCTACCCGCAGCAAGGCAACTACTGCTCCCTCGGTGAGTCCAACCTCTATATCTTCGGCCTGGCGTCCATGTTCATTGCCGATGAAGAAGGGGACAACAATGGCGCCAACCTCGTGGGTGAAGGAAAGCCGGGAAGCCCGTTCGAGAGTGAATCCGGAGATATCTGGCTCAACACTCCCAGTGGCCCGGTCCGTGTTGTGAATGCCCAGGGAGCGGGACTCGGTACCAGCTCAACAATTCAAGATATCAACGCCCAGACGCTGGGAAGGAGCGGCGGATGGTATACAAAATGAACAAATGCCGAAGAGAAAAGGGTTATTCACTGATAGAACTGCTGGTGGTGGTTGCCATTCTGGCTGTTGTCATGGCGGTTGCTGCATTTTCATACCGCACCGCCATGCGGGCAACCCGGGTAAAGCAGGGCCTGTCTGATCTCTACGACGGATTTTCCCGGTGCCGCAGCGAGGCAATTATTCAGAACGGGGACATCACGGTAGTTTACACCCCGGCGGATCGCACTGTAACATTTACACAGGGCGCGACTGTTTTGAGCCGGATTGTATTCAGCAACACAACTGTGGACCCCGGGAACCCGAAGGACGGGGCGGATTATCATTTTGAAGAATACACGGTGATTCGGTCCAATGCCCGGGACGGGTCTACTGCGGTAACCGGTCTGGATGTGGATGGGGACGGAGTGAATGACAGCATCCCCATTCTCGCCGACGCGGCTGTAAACATCACCATTCAGCAAACCGGTTTCATAAATGGTGTTGGCAATGCCTCTGCTGTTCTGCTGATGCACCAGGGGGATATTGACG
>PFTO01000112.1 GCA_002789615.1 Acidobacteria bacterium CG_4_9_14_3_um_filter_49_7
GCTCTCTTCTGGGACTTTCAGCTCTTGCCTGGCTGGTGCTGGTACAGATTCGACGAAGGGAACGATTGCGGGAAGCTGTCCTTATAGCGGCACGGCCCATGAAACAGCACAGAAAAGACCACCCTCAATTCCTGTACTGCCCGCTTTTACGGGGTGTTCAGTTGATGTTTGAAGGGGTAAAGCGGGTTTTGCGCTTTCGCGTTACCCGGGAAGAGCGTGCTTTGAAGGATTTTCGTGCTTCAGAACGACCACTCTGGACGCCCTGGCAGAAGGAGGCTGAAATTATGGGGTAATGCCAGAAATGCCAAACTTGATATTACTTACTAAAGGTGGGATCATGACTACACTTTTTAGAAAGGATGTTAATATGGGAGCGGGAAGATTAGCTCGAAACGGCCCTATAAGGAGGCCTTTTCCCACGGGAAGAGCTGCGGGATCATCCTGGAAGGCGCAGAAAAGCATTTTGATCCTGAAGTGATCCATGCTTTCAAGGATGTCGCACCGGAATTTGCCGAAACCCGAAAACGGATGGATGATCACGAAGCATGAATGAGAGGAGTCAAAATGAATTTCAAAAAACAGCTGCTACTGGACGGTAAAACATTTACCATCGTAAGCCTGAAAGAAATTGAAGCCGCAGGTCTGGGCAACATGTCTCGCCTGCCTTTTTCCATCCGCGTCCTGTTGGAAAATCTGGCACGGAACATGGACGGGGAAATTATTACAGAAGCCGATGTACGGGAACTGGCCAACTGGCAGCCGCACTATACCGAAAAGCGGGAGATTGCGTGGTTCCCAAGTCGAGTTGTGATGCAGGATTTCACCGGCGTTCCGGCAGTCGTGGATCTCGCCGTGCTGCGTGACGCACTGGCAGACCTTGGGGGAGATCCAAAAATGGTAAGTCCCATGGTGCCGGTGGATCTCGTGGTAGACCATTCGGTTCAGGTTGATTTTTTTGGCAGCAAAGATGCCTATGAAAAAAACCTCGAACGGGAATACCAGCGCAATGGTGAACGGTATCAACTTCTGAAATGGGCCAGATCCGCGTTCAGGAACTTTCGCATATTTCCGCCCGGAGCCGGGATTGTCCATCAGGTGAACCTGGAATATCTTGCGACGGTTGTCGCAACCCGCCACGAAGGGGAACAGCAATTCGCCTTTCCCGATACCCTGATTGGCACGGATTCCCACACAACCATGATCAACGGCATCAGCGTGCTGGGTTGGGGCGTAGGCGGCATTGAAGCAGAGGCCGTCATGCTCGGGCAACCTTACTATATGACCATCCCGGAAGTAGTTGGCGTTCGACTCACCGGAAAGGTACGGGAAGGGGTTACCACAACCGACGTCGTACTGGCCATCACCGAAAGACTGCGACGGGAAAAGGTTGTGGAAAAGTTTGTAGAATATTTCGGGCCCGGCGTCAAAGAGCTGCCCCTCGCGGACCGTGCCACAATTTCCAATATGTCACCGGAATATGGGGCGACCTGCGGTTTTTTCCCCATTGACGAACAGACTCTGACCTATCTTCGCATGACAGATCGGATTGATGAGGCAAAGCTAGTGAAAGCCTATGCCAGGGCCCAGGGCATCTTCTTTGAAGGAGGCGAAACCCCGGACTACAGTTCTGTAGTGAACGTAAACCTCAGTGACATTGTACCTGCAGTGGCCGGGCCGTCCCGCCCCCAGGATCGGGTGATTCTACCGGAACTACCTGAGAGCTTTGAGAAAAGCCGCCGGATCATTCGAGACGGTAATGCCAGAGAAACGACCCTGAATATGGAGAATGAGTCCTTTACGCTGAAAGACGGCAGCGTGGTAATTGCCGCCATCACGTCCTGCACAAACACGTCCAACCCGGCGGTGATGATTGCGGCCGGGCTTCTGGCAAAAAAAGCAGTGGAAGCCGGATTAAGTGTCCCTTCATTTGTCAAAACTTCGCTGGCCCCAGGTTCCAGGGTTGTAACCGAATACCTGGAGCAGGCCGGTCTTCTCCCCTATCTGGAAAGGCTGGGATTCAATATTGTGGGCTACGGATGTACAACCTGCATCGGAAACAGTGGGCCACTGCCGGGAGAAATCCGGAATCTGGTTGTGGAAAACGATCTGGTCGCCACCGCAGTTCTCTCGGGTAACCGTAATTTTGAAGCCAGGATCAACCCCGATGTCAAAGCAAACTATCTGGCTTCCCCGCCTCTTGTAATTGCTTTTGCCCTGGCCGGCCGGGTAAACCTGGATCTCAGTTCAGAACCGATGGCTTTCTCAAAGGGGAAACCGGTATATCTGAAAGACCTGTGGCCGACAAATGAAGAAATTCAGCAGGTAATTTCCAGCATCATCCGTCCTGAAATGTTCAGGGAAAAGTACACCGGAATCACGGAAGGAGACCGGTTCTGGCATGCCCTGCCCGCTCCAGACGGTGACCGGTTCAAATGGGTGCCGGATTCAACTTACATACGAAAACCACCTTTTTTTGAAGGGATGGGACGGGAGGCGAAACCGCTGGAGCACATTGAAAATGCCCGATGCCTGCTTTCACTGGGGGATTCAGTAACCACAGACCACATCTCTCCCGCGGGGGCAATTCCGGCTGACTATCCGGCAGGGCTTTACCTGCAGGAGCATGGCGTCCCGATCCATGAATTCAATACCTATGGATCCCGCCGGGGCAACCATGAGGTCATGATGCGGGGAACTTTTGCCAATGTCCGTATCAAGAACGAACTGGCCGCACCAAAAGAAGGCGGATACACCCGACGACTGCCGGAAGGTGAAGAGGCCTTTGTGTTTGATGCCGCAATGGACTATCAGAAAAACGGCACCCATCTTATTGTACTGGCTGGTCGGGAATACGGGACCGGATCATCAAGAGACTGGGCAGCCAAAGGCACTCAGCTCCTCGGAATAAAGGCCGTTCTGGCTCAGTCCTACGAGCGAATTCACCGTTCCAATCTGGTGGGAATGGGCGTATTGCCCCTCCAGTTCATGGAAGGTGAAAATACAGAAACCCATAAGCTTTCCGGCAAAGAACAGTTCACAGTAAATGGAATAAGGGAACTGAAACCGGGTGGATCAGTCACCATCAAAGTGGAAGGGGACAAGGGTGAATACTCCTTTGAAGCCCGGGTTCGGCTGGATACCGATGTAGAACTGAAGTACTTTCGCCATGGTGGGATTCTCCCTTACGTCCTTCGCCAGATGGCAGATCAGAACAGCGAAGCATAGCGCCGCCGTGGAAGGTGGATAGTGGATAGCTCAGAAAGGGAAAAGAGCTAAGAAACTTACCGGGGAGAGAAGATGGGGGCATTGATTATCGGGGCAGGTGCCCTGCTGCTCGGCTTTGCAATGATGGTCACCGGTGTCCGGCTCTAGCAGCGCATGCAGAAAGAAGGTTGTGGGTGTGACGTAAACCCTTTTGCGAACGAATCCGGATGTGCCTGTGGCGGGAGCTGCGCTGCAACAACTGAAAGAAAGACTGAATCAATAGAAAAGGGGACGAAAATTCGTCCCCTTTTCAGTTTCACAAATTAACCGATTACTTGTTGACCTGAAAAGCTGTATCTCCCTTTTCAAAAAAACCGAGAATCTGGTTGGCGGCCGCCAGCGCAGCGTTCACATTGGCTTCCAGGGTCTGGGCACCCATCTTCTTGGCGGTAAAATAGACCTGATCGGGATACGTTGACAGGAGTTCATCCTTGCAATCCGGTGCAATATCAGACACATAGCGGAAATCCGTGCGTTTTTCCAGCATTTTCTTCAGCCCGTCCTCGTCAATTACCTCTTTTCTCGCCGTGTTCACCACCATTGCGCCTTCCTTCATCCGGGACATCAGGGCAAAGTTGATGGATTTGATGGTGGACTTAATTGCCGGAATATGCAGCGAAACAAAGTCGCACCGGTCATACAGTGCTTCGACGGAATCCACCGGCTCTACACCGTCAGTCCGGATGGAATCCTCTGAAACAAACGGGTCGTACGCCAGCACATCCATACCGAAGCCATGGGCAACCCGCGCCACGTTCCGACCGACATTTCCATAAGCCTGCAGCCCCAGGGTTTTCCCCTTCAGTTCAGTACCGGCCTTGCCGGAATAACCACGGCGTACCATGAATACCATCAGGCCGAACACCAGCTCCGCAACAGCGTTGGAATTCTGTCCGGGGGTGTTCATCACTACAATGCCTTTTTCCGACGCGGCTTCCAGATCCACATTGTCGTATCCGGCGCCCGCCCTCACAATAATCTTGAGATTTGGAGCATTCTCAATAACCTCCCGGGTTACCTTGTCACTGCGAATAATCAACGCCTCCACATCGGGCACGGCACTGATAAACGCCTGCTGATCCGGATACTTTTCCAGAACCTTCAATTCGTACCCTGCGCCTTCCACTATCTTCCGAATCCCGTCCACTGCAACCGGCGCAAACGGTTTAACTGTCGCAACCATTATCTTTCTTGACATAATCCCCCTCCCATCTCCTCAAAAATTGCTCCTCAACTGTAACGCACACTGTCAAAAGGGACAAGTTTAAGTTTGAGCCTGAGTTTGAATTGGGAAAGAAAAAAGAGAGACTCGTCTCTTTCTTTACTTAAACTTAAACTCGAACTCATCCCCACTTTGATTCTACGCGCCGCGAAAGTCCGGTTCCGGTACCGGGCGGTTGGCAACAATCTTTTCGATTTCGCCCATCACATCGCTCGTGAGAAGCGGTACGTCGTCCAGAGCTTTCATATTTTCCACGACCTGTTCAGAGCGGGATGCGCCGGTAATAACGGTCGAAACATGGGGATTTTCCAAACACCACGCAAGGGCAAGGCGCGCCAGAGGAATCCCAAGTTCATCAGCCACGGTCTGCAACTTTCTGGCCTTGTCGATTTTCGCCTTTCCTTCAGGTGTGTCCATGATGTTTTCCTTCAGCCACTTATAGCTGGAGAGGGACAGGCGGCTGCCTTCAGGAATTCCCTTGCTGTATTTCCCAGTGAGAATTCCGCTGGCCAGCGGACTCCAGATGGTTGTTCCCAACCCGATCCGGTCATAGAGCCGGATATATTCTTTCTCGATCCGCTCCCGCCTCAAGAGGTTATACTGGGGCTGTTCCATTAAAGGCGGGACCATGCCGTTTGCTTTTGCTATGTGCCAGGCATCCATAATCATGTCTGCCGGCCATTCACTGGTCCCCCAGTACATGGCCTTCCCTTCAACAATCAGCTGATTCATGGCACGGACCGTTTCTTCCACCGGAGTGTAAAAGTCCGGCCGATGGCAGAACACCAGATCTACATAATCCATTTCCAATCGCTTTAAGGCAGCGTCCATTCCCTCTTTAACGTGTTTCGCATGCACACCCTGATCGTTGGCCCCTTCTCCGCCCCAGAAAATTTTTGTACTGATCACAAGGTCGGAACGCTTCCATCCCAGTTTGCGGATGACCCTGCCCATCATTTCCTCTGCTACGCCATGTCCATACACTTCCGCGTTGTCAAAGAAGTTCACACCGGCGTCATATGCCGCCTTCATGCAGGCTTCTGCCGTCTCATCTCCAATCTGGTCCCCGAAGGTCACCCAAGCACCAAAACTCAACGCCGAAACCCGAAGACCTGATCTTCCCAGTTGTCGATATTCCATTTTCTGTTCCTCCCGTAATTCTGTTTTCCACCATTTCCTGCAATTGTATCATCTCCGGCGGATGGAACAAGTGGAGACCAGGTCGATGTTGAATAAAAAGAAGAAAAAAGGGCAGGGAATTGTGCATTCCCCGCCCTTTTCTAAATCTCATCTGAGATCGAACTTAAACTCAGACTTAAACTTGATTTTCCCTCCCATTCTCACCGGGGCCGGATGGTTGTTTTTACCTTAGGGGAAGCCGGTTTTCCATCGATTTCTTCAGTCACGACCTCAATTGCCTTGTTCAACTGATCGTCGATGCCCTTTGCGAGGTCATTGGGATTATTCTGAACAATGAAGTCCGGAATGGCACCCCTGCCCTCCAGCTGGTTACCGTTGATATCCCAGATACCGATAAAGGTCTTGCGGATGTTGCCACCATCGATCAGTTCGTGCCCGTTAACCGCAATAACAAATCCCAGAGTCTGAACGCCAACTAATTTGCCAAGGCCCAACACCTTGAAAGCATTAGGGAACACCTCAGCGTCCGAGTAGGAATGTTCATTGCACATGACCACGACCTTTCCACGGAAAATGTTCGAAGGTCTGGGTAAATCCAGTCCGTCCCGGTTTCGGGTAACCTGGTACTGACGCCGTTCCAGATAATCAATCAACTGAGGGTCAATTCCACCTCCGCCGTTGAAACGAACATCAAGGATCAGTCCTTCCTTGTCGAAATTTGCCTGGATGGCGTTGAGGAATTTGCTGAGCTGCGTTCCCAACATGTAATTCAGATGGATATATCCGATCCGTCCATGGGATTTTTCTTCCACCAGTTTCCGGTTGTTCTCCACCCAGTTCAGGTAACGGAGTCGGTATTCGGAAGAAACGGGTTTTACCTTCACTTCCCAGGCACCCTTGGCAACCGGCTTGTCATTGACTTTCAGGAAAACAGTCTTTCCCACGGTATTGAGAAGATAAGTGTGATAATCCACCTTTGTGGACACGGAGTTTCCATCAATGGCGATAAGGTAGTCTCCGGGCTTTACTTTCTGCCAGGGATGACCCAGCGGAGCCTTGTATTCGCTGTAAAAGGGATTCCCCGCGTAGATCTTGTCAAATCTGTAAAATCCCGATTCATCGGCAGACAGCTCCGCACCAAGTGAGCCGATAACAACCTGTTCCGGGTGGGGCATATCCCCGCCGCTCGCACCCTGGTGAGAAGCGTTCAGCTCGCCCACAAGCTGAACCAGTACCCGGTTCACGTCACCCCGGGTTTGACAGTAATCAATGAGTTTTCCATATTTCTTTTTCATGACGGGCCAGTTCACACCGTGAATATCGGGGTCATAAAAGTTGTCCCGGATCAAACGCCAGCTTTCATTGAAAATCTGGTGCCATTCCGCTTTCCGATCCAGCCTCATGGAAAGTTTCGCAAGTGAGATATTTCCTTCTTTCCCCGCCGGTTTTCCCGCCGGTGTAATCTGGAAACTGCCCTTTTTGGCCAGCAGCAACTGTTTCCCGTCATTGGACAGAACGAATCCTATGATTCCTTTGGCGATTGAGGTTAACTTTTCCTTCTGAATGTTGTAGAAGTAGAGGTCAAATCCCCTGCTTCTGTCCATCTTCGTTTCCGCTTCGATTTTCTCCGCTTTTTCCCTGAACCCAATATACAGACCGTCTTTCGCTGCCCGCAGATTCACATATTGGTACCCTGTGACCGGCAGGAGCTGGACGCGGTTCATGATGCCGTCAAAGTCAATCTTAACTGTAACTGTATCGTCCTTTTTCTTGTCTTCTTTCTTATTCTTCTTTTCCTTGTCTGCCTTTTCGGCTTTCATCTCGTCTTTTTTCTCCACCAGTTTCTCTTCATCCCACTCCTTTGCCAGCGGATCCTTATCCTCTTTTGTCAGGCTCATCATCGCAACACGGGCATTGGCTCCCTCCCGATCAGTAACAAAATACAGATATTCCCCGTCCGTTGAAAAGGTGGGATTGTGATTCTGCTCAACGGAACGGAAGAGTAGATGGTCCTTGTCCTCTGCCAGGTTGAACACATGGATTTCCGGTACCATGTTGCTACCGAGTACGGTGTAGGCAATCCATGCGGAATCCGGGGACCAGGTGAAATCCATCTGCCCGTAACGACGGGAACGGTTGACCAATGTTTCCTTTTTGGTCTCCGTGTTGTAAACCCAGAGAGCGAAATCATTTGACTGGTAGGAAAGATACTTTCCGTCCGGTGACCACCGCAAGTCATTTAAAAATTTGTCCTTACGATTGGTAAGTTTCAGGGGTGCTGTTTTTGCGAACTGGTCCACGAGATACACGTTATCCGCGATGCCGTCCCGATCAGACAGGAAAGCAATCCTTCCACCATTCGGAGACCATACCGGTTCTGTATCTCTGGCAGCACAGTCGAATGTCAATTGACGAATTTCTCCGTTCTTTGCCGGTGCGGAGAATATCTCGCCACGGGCGGAGAAAACCACTCGCTTCCCGGTAGTGGAAATATCATGGCTATCGAGAAGTTTAACAGGATTGACAAACTCATAATCCGCAACTACGTTCTGAACCGCCGTCGGAATTTTGATTTCGCTGGTCTTCCTGGTTTGAATATTGTAGGCATAAAGGCCCGCGTTGCACTCAAACACAATCCGTTTACGATCAGAAGAAAGAGATGGCCACTGCACATTATCATTCTTGAAATTTGTAACCTTTTCCTGTTTCTTCGTCTTGAGGTTCATGCGGTAGAGATTGGCCAGAGCGCCCTTTTCCGAAACGAAATAAATATCGTTTCCCACCCACATGGGCCAGGATTCGTTGGTTGGTGTATTGGTCAGATTGGCATATTTTCCATCTTTGCCGCCTGTGTGCATCCAGATGTCAGTATTGGCTGTACCTTTGTAGCGCTTCCACCACCAGAAATACAGGGAATGCCGGTTCAATACATAGCTGTCACCCTTATCATTGAAACAGAGCGTGGAAGCCTGATCGACCGGCAGGATTTCTGGAAGGCCCCCGTCCACGTTCACCTTAAAAATGCGGGAGAAGAACGGAGAAAAAGATGCCGCTCCAGAGAGAAAATAAATTTCCCGTCCGTCATTTGACCATTCCAGCATGGCAGCGCCTTCTGGTTCATAAGTCACCTGTGATACATGCCCGCCCTCTGCCGGAATCACATACACATTAGCATTCCCGTTAAAATAACTGGAAAAAGCGATCCATTTTCCATCCGGCGAAAACTTCGGGAACGCTTCCGTGCCCACTGCCTTCACCAGGCGAACTGGTTTTGTTCCGTCCAGATTGGCCGTGAACAGATCATCCTGATAGATAAAACATACCTTATCTGCCGAGGCATCCGGTGTCCGCATCAGATGCATCAATTCCGTAGCGCTCAGTGATGCGGAAAACAACACCGCGCACAAAAAAACACACAATTTTTTCATGAAAGAACCTCCTGAAATTACAATTCAAGGCTTTTTACGATCTTCTGGCCCATTTTGTTTAGCCTTTAATTGGTCCCGGTTATGCCATGTGACAAATCGATTGAACAGATTTTATTGAAAACATCCTGTCCCTTATTTGTAAGTGGAGCCTGGCTCATTACAGGTATATACATGCATACTTCGCTCAGCGCCATGCAACAAACTCCCGCTTTCATTTGAGGTTCATGCACAGCGTGCACATTCTTTCCTTTCAATACAACTGCTTTTGTTATAATGTTTGTGTGAAACATGCCCGGCGAGGAGCTTATGGGAAACCGACGGAAAGTTATTGTCGTGGAAGGCACTCCGAGAACCAGTAAGAAGCAGTTTGCACGTCTGCTGGCCAGGGAGTTGAACTACCATTTCGTCGGAGAACCGGTGCCGGATAGCGGTATCCTGAAATCTTTCTACCGAGGTGGTGACCGATACACACTGGCTACAGAGCTCTACTTCCTTGTCAGCCGATTCAAGCAACTGGGTCAGGCAATGGAACAGGACCTGTTTTCCCCCTCCGATACAGTTCTTTCTTTCATGATTGAAAAAAGTCGAATCTACGCGTCCATGACCCTGAGTGATGAAGAGCAGAAGATTTACGACAGCATCTACCCCATGCTCAGCACCACCGGGGTAAAGCCGGACCTGATTGTGTACCTCTACGCAGAACCGTCCATCATTCTCCGGGCGGTAAGGAATTCTCCCATTACCGGGGAAGAATTTATGACAAGGGAATACCTGGACTCGCTGATTGAAGCCTACCATTCATTTTTCTATCGTTACACAGCGTGCCCTGTTGTGTTTTTTGATGTGTCCGAAATACCGGGCTGGAACGGAGAAAATCAGGATGTGGCAAAGGATATGATCCGGTTCATTGACCGGTTGAAACCGGGTTCGAATTTTTATGTCCCACGGTTAGCGGCCCCGTAGGACCGCGTGAATGGTGGATGGTAGGTGACAGGAGTAATGGGTAATGAGTGGGGAAAAGACAGGGAAAAGGGTAGCTTTACCCTTATCTTGTCCCTGTTTTGATACCTTGCACTTTCACTTTTCCAGGAAAATAAACTTTACTCCCATCCGCCAGTCGGAGGGAGAGAAAGGAGACGAAAATGAAAACTATAACTGCTCCGCAGGTTCAAGCAATGAAGCAATTAGAACAAAAAATCGCGATGGTCACCGCCTACGATTATCCCACAGCGGTACTGGCGTCCCGATCCGGAGCTGATATTATCCTTGTTGGCGATTCACTGGGCATGGTGGTTCTGGGCTACGAAGACACACTGAAAGTGACTATGGCAGACATGATCCACCATTGCAAAGCAGTGGCACGGGGGACCAAAGGCCCTCTGAAGGTTGGAGACATGCCGTTCATGTCCTATCAGGTTTCCACTGAACAGGCTGTGGAAAACGCCGGGCGCTTTATTCAGGAAGGCAATATGGACGCTGTCAAACTGGAAGGTGCAGGATACGCGGACCGGGTCCGCGCCATCATTGAATCCGGTATTCCGGTCATGGGGCACCTGGGCCTCACACCCCAGAGCGTCAAGGCCTTCGGGGGGTTCAAGATTCAAGGGAAAACGCTGAACGCGGCACGAAAACTTCTTGATGACGCAGTTAAGCTGGAAAATGCCGGCGTTTTCTCCATCGTGCTGGAAGGTATTCCCGCCGAACTGGCAAAAATGGTGACAGATGCGGTTCATGTCCCCACCATTGGCATTGGCGCCGGCGCCGGATGCACCGGCCAGGTCCTGGTTTTCCACGATCTGCTGGCAATCCCGGACCCCGCCCCGTTTCAGTTCGTCCATACCTTTGAAAAAGCCGGTTCTGTTATGGAAAAAGGTCTCATCGATTATGTGGCAGCTGTACGAAACGGGACTTTCCCTGAAGCGGGGCATTCCAGCCATATCTCCGAACCTGTGGAAAAGGCCCTCGGGAAGGAGGTCGTTCGTAAGTGCATGTAATCTCTTCTATTTCAGATATGATATTGGCACGAAGTCGCTTAAAGGGAACCGTAGGGTTTGTCCCCACAATGGGCTATCTTCACGAGGGGCATCTGTCGCTGATGGACAAGGCACGTCAACAGACGGACAATGTAATTGCCAGCATTTTTGTCAACCCCACGCAGTTCGGGCCTGAAGAGGATCTGGACAGTTATCCCCGTGATTTTGAGCGGGATGAAAAGCTTGCCGAAGAAGCCGGTGTCGATTTCATTTTTTACCCTGATGAGCAGGCAATGTATCCGAACGGCTATGCTTCCTATGTGGTCCCGGATGGCCTTGACAGCCACTTGTGCGGGGCAAAACGACCCGGCCACTTTCGGGGTGTGATGACCATTGTGTTGAAACTCTTCAATATCATACGACCCACAGATAGCTATTTCGGACAGAAAGACAT
>PFTO01000140.1:0-11441 GCA_002789615.1 Acidobacteria bacterium CG_4_9_14_3_um_filter_49_7
TCAAAAGAGATTTTCTACTTTTATTACATGTATGTTATGTATATATTTTTTGTTCTATAGTGTATTATTTTTATGCTGTTTTGAATATTTATGGATTCAGGACTATTTTGTCGCCGAATCACACTATTATGCGGATTTGTTTTTCAAAACACGCACTTCTCCTCCGAGGTGAATGCATTGTCATACTCACTGCAAAAACTGGTTGGTCCTGAGTAAATTATTTATTTAATGCAGAAAGGTTCACTTTGTACCTTGTATATCGGGCTCAGAACTCCGATTTTCTGGTTTTCCGGACATATTCCATGTTGTTCAGTTACAATCTGGGTAAGGTTGTCAGGCTCTGGAACTTTGATCTGGATCTTCGCAGTTTTGCCGTGGAAGGACAAAGCTCATTTGCAGTGGACCAGGAGGATGCTCTGGTGCGGCTCTACAAGATTGGAAAGAAGTAAGAATATTTCACTTGCTTTCCACTTTAAAAAATCGCATACCGCAACCATTTTCACATCTCATTCCGAATCTACTCTTCACCCCAGCTTCATCCGAACTTTGTGCCTTCGTGTCTTTGTGCTAAATTCTCCTCTTCCTCCTCTATCTCTGTGACCTCAGCGGTTAAAAACTCCAGACTTTCTTTCTCCATCTCCTTGACGTAGAATAAGGTAAGAACAAGTTCAATTGGGGGGCCTGATGTCCACGATCAAGATTGGTATCGTCATTTGTGACCGGTACCGAAATTGTGCGGGGGGAAAATGCTTTCGTTCATTGAGGGAACGGGAGGGGGCTTTTGACCGTTACAAGGGCAAGGATGTGGAAATCGTTGGATACACCAGTTGCGGGGGCTGTCCCGGTGGTAATATTGAATATGCCCCGGAAGAAATGAAAAAGAATGGCGCTGATATCATCCACTTTGCGACCGGTTTTGTGGTGGGGTATCCACCCTGCCCCCATATCGCCCATTTCAAGAAATACATTGAAGAGGCCTTTGGCCTGGAGGTTGTGGTCGGGACACATCCCATCCCGGAAAAGTATGTGATTGTTCATGAAAAACTGGGAACGTGGGAGTCGCCGGAATGGCAGGAATGGATTCGACCCACTTTCCCGGAAAGATCTGTTAGAAAGAATTATGATTAGGAATTTAAAAGAGAAAAATGGTCGGAGCGAGAAGATTTGAACTTCCGACCCCACCCACCCCAAGGGTGTGCGCTACCAGGCTGCGCCACGCTCCGACCAGTACTGTTCATTATAGTGACCGGTGCGTAAATTTCAATGCTTTTCTGACTGAATAGTATCTGGGGTAGAGATACTTTTTGCCGGGGGTTCCTGAAAGAGCAGGTTCACTACCGGGACATCCGGTTCCAGGCCTGACGCAAGGGTGGTCAGGGCGTCTTCACCAGGCTTGAGAGAACCGGATCGACTGCGAATATAGTGCTGTACTACAAGTTCCCGCCGAAGGACTTCTTCCAGCAGAGAAAGTGATACATGGCAATTGTCAAGGGAATGGCTATTAAGCAGGCGAAATCCCCGGCTTGAATCCATCACTCTAAGCGCCTGTCTGAGAATCAGCGGGGGGAACTTGAATCCGCCGAATTCTGTTGCAGTCTGGTAGAGTTTCTCCGACGCGATCATTCGCTCTATCTGCTGCCTGGCCTCAGCGGTCAACGGCTCCGAAAGACACTCGCCTGACTGCAGATAGATCCACGCCCGCACTTCAGACAAGGTGACAGGACGATCCCCAACAACAAGAGCCAGCCGGTCAACCCCCGTCCATCCTCCATTGGCGATAATCAGGAAGAGAAGGATCGGAGCGCTAAACTTCCATAATGTCAGTTTGCTTTTGCTTTGAAATTTCCGCAATGCTATCCACATATTTATCTGTCAACTTCTGGATTTCATCCTCGCATTTATGTTCATCATCTTCGGATATCATTTTTTCCCTCAAGAATTCTTTGGCCTGGTCACGGGCATCTCTTCTGATGTTCCGAATCGCTATCTTGCTCTGCTCTTCATATTCCTGGATCTTCTTGCTCAACATCTTGCGTCGATCTTCTGTCAAAGGGGGGATGGGTACCCGGATAAGCTTCCCATCATTGTTTGGATTCAGTCCAAGATCCGAGCTTTGAATCGCCTTCTCGATTACGGTAATGGTTCCGGCATCAAAGGGTGAAATCACCACCAGTGTCGCATCAGGAGATGACAATGTGGCCAGCTGGTTTAACGCCATTTCAGAACCAAAGTAGTCCACATGAATGTTATCAAAAATGGTAACAGAGGCCCGCCCGGTACGAAGCGAGGACAACTCTTTCCTGAACACGTCCACAGTCTTTATCATGTGGGATTCTGCCTCCTGCAACACTTCCTTAATCATCTGAGCCTCCTTCTTTCCTTACCTTTGTTCCTACCGATTCGCCCAGGACTATTCTAGCCAGATTCCCGGGGCGAATCATGCTGAAAACAATGATCTCCAGGTTATTTTCCATACTGAGCGATATTGCCGTGGAATCCATAACCCGCAACCCCTGCTTCAATACTCTCATATAGTCGACTTCTTTCAGAAAACGGGCGTTCGGATTGGTGACCGGATCCGCTGTGTATACCCCATCAACCTTTGTAGCTTTCAGCAGCACGTCTGCGCCGATTTCGTTTGCCCTGAGTGAGGCCGCGGTGTCAGTTGTGAAGAACGGGTTGCCGGTACCGGCCCCAAAAATGACGATCCGTCCCTTCTCCAGATGGCGAATCGCACGCCGCCGGATGAAGGTCTCCGCCACCGCCCGGACTTCCAGCGCGGAAAGTACCCGTGTGGGAACGCCCTGCTTTTCAATGGCATCCTGGAGAGAAAGACAGTTGATAAGGGTCGCCATCATACCCATGTAGTCCCCGGTTACCCGATCCATGCCGTCTTCGCTGCCGGAAACACCCCGGAATATGTTTCCCGCGCCGATGACCATCCCGATCTGCACTCCCATCTGATGGATTTCAGCAATTTCCTCTGCCAGGCGCCGGACAATACTATTGTCAATACCAAAGCCCTTGTCTCCCATCAGCGCTTCTCCGCTGAGTTTCAGCAGAACCCGTTTGTAAATCGGTTTTCTCTCTTCAGTTTTCATGTTGTTACGATACCAGATACCGCCGACAAATTGCAAGCTCATTGTCAGAGTGAAGAAGAAGTGGGTGTTGTGAGTGAGGCGTGGGCGATAGAGAATGCAAGTGCACGTACGAGTGCGAGGTAAAGAGAAAAATAAGAAACTTTGTTCTTTCTTTGCCTCTACTCATCACCCATCACAGTGTTGAAAACACAATCACCCTTCACTCGGCTTTTAAGCCAACTCAACCTTGACTTCCACCCAGACTGGTCTCCAGAGTGTATTCGGCATCCTCAAAAATATTCTCCACAATGCAGGTTATTTTCGCCCTGGAAAATTCTGTGGCAAACATTTCCTCAATCCTGTCTTTCCCCTCAACAGGCAATTCCGGAACCTGGTAATTCACCGCTTTTTCATGATAAAGACCTGAAATGGCTTTGGCATCGCCGGAATTGAAGGCGTCAACCCATTTTTCTAAGACTTTTCGGGGTTTCACAAACACTCCTTGTTTCTGAAAGAATTTAACAGCCGGCAAGTGAGACGGCAATTATGTTTGGAGCCATTTATACATTACCAGGGCATCCACATATCCTTTTACGGGGTGATTGAATGCTCCCGGAAGACGGCCCACCGTTTCAAATCCCAATTTGTTCCATAATCTCACAGCCCCTTCGTTACTGGAAGCAACAAAATTAAATTGCATCGCCTTATATCCCAGTGACATTGCAATTTCCTGTGAATGCTCACACATGGCAGTTGCCAATCCTCTGCCCCTCGCTCCGGATGACACCATGTAGCCACAGTTGCACACATGATTGCCGGGGCCGTTCTGATTTGTTTTGATGTAATAGGTGGCCAGGATTTCTCCATTCTCTTCGACCACATAGGTCTCCCTTGGCGCACTCATCCATATCCTGAATGCCTCTTCCTTAGTGGTTTCCGGCGGATAGGCATAGGTTTCGCCAGCAGCTGTAATTTCATGAAAGATCGGCCAGATTGCATCAAAATCGGTCTCGATGGCGCGCCTGATATTCATTCCGGGCTCTCCTTTACCAGAGAAGGTCATCTGTATGAGATAGCTGTTTGGTCAAAATTGAGTTTAGATTACATCCCCTTTTTTTTCAAGGGAACAGTCGTTTCGGGCGCAGGAGAGGGAACGCTATTCTATTTTCTCTTTCCGCCCGGAACCGTGAGGATGATGGGGAGAATGACGGGGAAACTGTTCATCCGCTTTCTGAAGTAGCTTCTGAGCGTAGACCTGATTTTCGGGCGTACTACTTCCCAGTTCAGCCGCTCTTTTCTTTTCATCTCCGAGAAGCGACGGCGAACCCGATCCCGGATCTGGACCATTTCAGCTTCATCATCAGACAGAAGCAGAAAACCACGGGTAATCACTTCGACCTCTCCAATCAGTTCTGCGGATTGTTCATCCACTATGAGAGTGACCACAATCAATCCATCCTCCGACAGGCGACGCCGATCCCGTAGGGCAATATCTTCCAGTTCTTCAAACCGGTCGCCTTCAATGAAGCGGCGGTTGATTTCAATGGAGTCTATTTTGCGTATCCTGTCATCGGTGAGTTCCAGAATATCCCCGCTGTCCACTATAAGAATTCGGCGCCGTTTCAATCCCATCTCTTTCGCCAGACCAGCATGGTGAACCAGTTGCATCCGGTCGCCATGAATTGGAACAAAATTATGGGGCATCAGCAAACTGAAGACAAGTTTCAACTCTTCCCGACTTGCGTGGCCGGACACGTGGACTTCGGAAATTTCCTCGTAATGGACATCTGCCTCCATTCGATACAGGCTGTTGATAATCCGCATGACGGATTTTTCATTTCCTGGAATGGTTTTGGCCGAGATGATAATGGTATCACCTGGATAGATTTCCACCTGTTTTGTTTCTCCCCGGGCAATCCGGGACAGGGCAGACATGGGTTCTCCCTGGGAACCCGTAGTTATGACAATGAGGCGATGTTCAGGAATATCCCGAATCTCTTCCTTATTGGCCATGACACCGGCGGGCATTTTCAGATAACCCAATTGGCGGGCTACAGCCATCGCGTTTTCCAGGCTTCTTCCTAGAAGTATAACCCTTCGGTTCAATTCCTTTGCGATATTGACAATCTGCTGAATTCGATGAATGTGGCTTGAAAAACAGGCTACAATCACTTTCTGCCGGCTGGATTCGATAATTTCCTGCAGCGAGTCACCCACGGTACGTTCAGAAAGGGTGTAGCCTTCCTTCGCAATGTTGGTGGAGTCTGATAACAGGACGTTAATGCCCTTCCGACCCCATTCAGCAAACCCGGCAAAATCAAAATTTTTCCCATCAATCGGTGTCTGATCTACTTTGAAATCACCGGTATGAAATGCCGTTCCCGCCGGAGATTCAATGACCAGTGACACACAGTCCACAATGCTGTGGGTTACCCGAAGCAGGTGCACTTTGATTTCCCCGAAGCTTAAGGTGTCTCCGGCAGCCGCTTCATGGAGGTTTACCTGGTGTTCAAATGTGTGTTCTTCCATTCGTTTCCGGATAAATCCGCAGGTGAGCCTTGTTCCGTAGATCTCCATATCCCGACCAAGGTCATGGCAGAGAAAAGGAACACCGCCGATATGGTCTTCGTGTCCATGGGTGATCACTGCCGCGGCAATGAGCCTGGAAACGCCGATTTCATTCAGGACAGTGTAATCGGGCACAATCAGATTCACGCCGGGTTGGTCCGTGTCCGGAAACATGACCCCTGCGTCTACAATCAAGGCCGTGTCGTTGTAGCGGTAAAGGGTCGCGTTCATGCCGAATTCGCCTACACCACCGATTGGGAGAATCTGCAGTGTTCCGGGATTATAATTGTATGCCATTTGTTTTCACCTCTCTGTACAGGGCCATCAACTGTGGGGATGACAACTGGTCCACCCTCACTGATTGAGACAGTTTCAGTTTTTGAAAAATCCCGGATATAGCGTTGTTCCGTTTTCTCATAAGATTCTTATACAACATTTTTCGCCGATTTTCAAAAATCCAGCGGCAGAATCGAAAGTACTCAGCCTCAGGTTCAACCTGAAATTTCTCTCTGCGAACGAAATGAATCACAGCAGAGTTCACTTTGGGCGGCGGGCTGAAGCTGGCAGGCTTCAGTGTCATGACCCGTTCTGTTTCAAAAAATGGCAATACGGCCAGATTCAATGGTCCGGATTCTGATACCACTTTGTCCGCCACTTCCCTCTGAAACATGAGAACCATTTCGGGAATCCGATTTGCGTTTCTGCAGAAAATGAATGTCAAGGGCGATGCAATGTTATAGGGAAGATTGGAAACAACCGCTGTCTGTCCCCAGGCCTCCGGCATGCCTTCCATGACGTCAAGTGCGTCACCTGACACGATATCCAGTTTGTTCTCAAAACGGCTTTCAAGCGCTGGAATTAATTCGAAATCTCTTTCCACAACACGTATCGGCTGGCCCCGGCTCAGGAGAACTTCCGTCAGAATGCCATCACCTGGCCCAATTTCAACAACAGAACCGTTCCATTTCAGAAAATCGACAATTCGCTCCGCGGTTTCGGGATTTGTGAGAAAATGTTGTCCGAAATGCTTCTTGCGTCTTATTTGGGAATCCATTCTGTCAGCTTATCCACTACCTGGTGAATCTGCTTCGGGCTGGTCAGATTGAATTTGGAGTGCGCCCGGTATTGGCCTTTTCTTTTTTGATACCGGACCAGTCGGGCTTTCAACTCGCCGAATTCTCCTTCCTTCCCCAGTTCCCGATACAGGTACATAACCGTGGACCATGCCCCTTTCGAAAGAATGAATTTGTCTTCTTCTTTTAAAACCAGTTCGCCTTCGTCATATCGTTCAATTGAAATTTCTTCAAGTTCCATTTTATTTCCCTTTCTTGGACTTTATCATGATTCGCTCAATGGCGGCGCGCCCATTGCCTTCCACCGTCACCTCACATCCGCAAAGCCAATACATACCCTTTGCAGGAGTCAGGTGTTCATTGATTCCTGTCCGCATCCGCCGAATGGCGGTATCTTTCTCTACTCCGATAACAGAATCCATTGCCCCCGTCATCCCTGCGTCTGTCAGAAAGACGGTGCCGTGGGGCAAAGTCCGTTCATCCGCTGTCTGTACGTGGGTATGAGTTCCAATCACAGCCGTTACTTTTCCGTCAAACTCATAGGAAAACGCCGCTTTTTCCGCAGTGGCTTCTCCATGAAAATCCACCAGCACAATATCTGTGTCCATCGCTTCAAGGAATCGGTCCATTGTACGGAAAGGGCAATCCACCGGGGGCATAAATGCCCGGCCCAGCATACTGACCACCGTTACGCTCCGCCCCCCGGGTAGAGGGATGGTCAACGAACCGTTTCCCGGAACTTCCGGTGGGTAATTCATCGGCCTCAGGATATAAGGGCGGTCTTCCAGCAGAGTTCGGGCTTCTTTCTTGTCAAAAATGTGGTTCCCGGACGTAAAACACTGGATACCAGCCGTGGTCATCTCTTCAATAGTATCTGAGGTAATCCCGAATCCATGGGCCAGGTTCTCGCAATTGGCAACTATCACGTCCGGCTTTCGTTCTGCCAGCAGACCGGGCAGCTCTTTTTGAACTGCCTTACGACCCGACCGCCCGATGATATCACCAATAAACAGGATACGAATCATGCTTTTCCCTGCCTGAGCATCTGCACGTCTGTCCCGGTTACTTTGCGTATTCCACAGCGCGGGTTTCCCGTATCACGGTTACCTTAATCTGTCCCGGGTAGTCCAGCTCTTCTTCAATCTTCTTTGCCAGTCCCTTGGACAACCAGAAAACTTTATCATCATCCACTTCATTGCTCTTCACAATTACGCGGATTTCACGGCCCGCCTGGATGGCATAGCTCTTGGACACACCCTCGAAAGAGCGACCCAGTTCTTCCAGTTTTTCCAGGCGCCGGATGTACGTTTCAAGGATTTCACGGCGCGCTCCCGGCCGTGCTGCGGATAAAGCGTCTGCAGACTGCACAATGACGGCTTCCAATGTGGTCATTTCGACATCACCGTGGTGAGCCTGCACACAGTGAATGACTGGCTCTGACTCTCCAAAGCGTCTCAGCAGATCTACACCAATTTCCACATGGGTCCCTTCAATTTCCTTATCAATGGCCTTTCCAATGTCATGGAGCAAGGCCCCCCGCTTTGCGATTTTCACGTCCGCACCCAATTCCTGGGCCATAAACGTTGCAATGTAGGCCACTTCCTTTGAATGGTGAAGTATGTTCTGTCCGTAACTGGTCCGGAATTTCAATCTGCCGATCAACTTTATCAGTTTGGGATGAATTTCGCCGACACCCAATTCGAAGACAGTGTTCTCACCCTCTTCCTTGATCTGGGCATCCAGCTCCATTTTCACTTTTTCAACAATCTCTTCAATCCGGCCCGGATGAATCCGGCCATCAGAAATCAGTCGTTCGAGAGACAGTCGTGCGACTTCTCTGCGAATGGGATCAAAAGAAGAAACAATAACCGCTTCAGGCGTGTCATCAATGATCAGATCCACTCCTGTTGCAGCTTCCATGGCTCGTATGTTCCTTCCTTCCCGGCCGATAATACGACCCTTCATGTCATCACTGGGCAGGTTCACCACCGATACGGTCGCCTCCGCCACATAATCGGAAGCCGATTTCTGAATTGCCAGACTGATGATTTTCTTGGCCTTCTGAAGTGCGGTCACTTCCGCTTCTTCTTCCATCTTCTTTACTTTCTTTGTAACGCTTTTCTGCGCTTCTTCTTCAACTAGCTGCATCATTTCAAACTTTGCAGATTCCCGAGTCAATCCGGAAATACGCTCCAATGTCTCAATCTGCTCGTCCCGGATCTTTTGAATTTCCTGCTCTTTCTGAGCAACGGAAAGGGCCTGACGCTTCAGGTTTTCGTCTTTGGCGTCCAGGGATTGCTCCTTGGAATCCAGCGTTGTCATTCGTTTCTCAACAAGGTCTTCCTTGCGGAGAAGCCGCTTCTCCATCTCATGAATTTCTGTTCTTTTCTCAGTGGTTTCCCGCTCAACCTCTTCCTTGACCTTCTGTTTCAGTTCCTTTGCGTCAAGTTCAGCACGACGCCGGATCTGATCTGCTTCTCCGGTTGCAAGGCGCAATGTCTCTTTTGCCTTCTGCTCAGTTACTTCCAGCAGGTGGCTTTCCTTCTTCTTTCTGGATGTATAGAAAACAATGAGCCCGAGATTGGTCAGGAACAGCACAACCACCGCAACAATAAGTGCTATTACCATCATCTTCATCTCCTCCCAATAGCGTCACAACACGCCCAGGTGGAGGGAATAGGTGGCCCCGTGAAATCGTGTGGCAGGAAATAATGAACCTGGCCTTCCAGGTGGGTACATCTGCTTACCCTTCGGGACTTCCACTCAAGGTGGACCTGCTCACCCAGGCAGCGTCACGTTCCCGTTTCATTTCCGTTGGCTCAATATCGGCCCACCATCACGAGTCTCACAGGACCCGCTTTTCTGTCAGAGAACTCTCAATCATACCGATTATGCTCTCAAGCTTGGAAGCAAACTGCGGTTGATCCGCTTTGCGGCATTCTTTCATCAATTTAAAATAATCATCAACAACTGTCATTGATGCCATCACCAGAAGGCGGTAAAAGTCCACACTTCCGGTTGCTTCCGCCAATTCCTTCATCCTGGATTCGAGCAAATGGGCCATCTCCTTCACATAGCTTTCATCGTATCGTGAGGAAATCTTGTATTCCTTGCCATAAATGCGAAGGCTATAGATTGCCATTTTCCCGCTCCATCAGCGTGTCAATTGAGTTAATAATCTTGCCAATACGGCTTTCGACTTCCTTTAAATGAGAGGGTTTTCCAAGAGCACCCTCAAGCTCAATCTGCAACAATTCAACCTGCTTCTTCAGCTCGGTATTCTCTTCTTTGATTGTCTCATACTCCCGGACCAACTGTGCAACTTTTTTTTCCAACAGCTGAACCAATCGATTCATCATCGAAGTACCGCCCTGAATTTGTCAATAAAGGCTGCCACCATCTTCTGATGCAGCTCATTTATATCATCATTATTCAACGTCTGGTCATCGGACTGAAAAACAAAATTAACCGCAATGCTGACCTTTCCGGCTGGGACGCCTTTCCCCTCATAGCGGTCAAAGAGACGAACGTTTTTCAAGTACGGGGCATCCAGACGTTTTAGAAAATTTTCAATCTCTGCATAAGGGATGCTCCGGTCCAGCAGGAATGCTGAGTCCCGCTCGGTGCGAGGCATCATGCTGAATGGCTGGAATCGGATAGTCTGCCGTGATTTCCGGATAAAGTCGGTCAAGTCCAGTTCAACGGCCACCAGCGGATAGTCGATGCCAAAGTGAGCCTGAACTTCGTCAGACAGCTGTCCGATATAACCGACCGCTTGGTTGTCCAGAACGAGGGTAGCAGACATTTCCGGATTGAACGCGGATACATTACACTTTCCAAATGTAATTGCCGGTCTACCGGTAAGTTTCTGTTCACACCTGTTCAGGAGCCCTTTCAGGCTGAACTCGTCTGCCACAAACTCCTGTCCGTTCCAGGCCCTGTATTGGGTACCCTTCACCGCAAGTGCGGCCAATGTAATCCTTTCATCCGCCTGCGCACCCTTCGGCAGGTATACCCGCCCGGTTTCAAATAGCTTCAATGCCAGATTTCCACGCTTCAAATTTAATGCAGCCACAGATGCCAGGGAAGCCAGAATCGAAGTGCGCATCACACTGGTGTTTTCACCAAGTGGATTGGAAATTCGGACCATCTCCCCAAGGTCGGGCCGTAACATCAGATTGTCCGCAGGTGAACAGAAAGAATAGGAAATCGCCTCATGAAATCCACCTGCAGTGAAAACGGATGCTACCTTTTCCAGAGCAGCTTCCTCAGGCGATGTTATTCGACCTGGACTTTCAACCCCCGGGAGCGTTGAAGGCATACGGTTGTAGCCATAAATCCTGGCCACTTCCTCAATCAAATCAATTTCACGGGCCACGTCCAGACGGTTGGAAGGCACTTGCCACAGTGTATTTCCATCGTCTTCTTTCAGCTTCACAAACCCCAGCCCTTCAAGGGTTGTCGTAACAAACTCCATCTGAATTTCCAAGCCCAGTATCCGCTTCAGACTTCCGGATTTCAGCAGAATCTCCGGGCCTTTCCACGGTTCAGGATATGCGTCTATGGGTTCCGGAGCGATTTCACCACCGGCAAACTGCGCCATCAGGTCCGCCGCGCGGTTGGCAGCCGTCAATGCGATCTCGATATCCGCGCCCCGTTCAAACCGATGGGATGAATCTGTATGGATTGCCAGTCGCTTGGATGTTTTGCGGACACAAAC
>PFTO01000140.1:11507-14028 GCA_002789615.1 Acidobacteria bacterium CG_4_9_14_3_um_filter_49_7
CCGTCAGCTTCCGTTCGACCCCATCCAGCGTCATTATGGTTTCATTGTTCGCAGCCCGTCGAATCTCGATTCGGTTTCCATGAAGGAAACGACTGTCAAATGCGTGGAGCGGATGACCAAGCTCCCAGAGAACATAGTTCGTAATGTCCACCACGTTGCTGATAGGCCGAATTCCAACTTCAAGAAGAAGTTTCTGCATCCACTCGGGAGAAGGGCCGATTTTTACATTTCTTACATACCGGGCAACATATCGTCCACAGAGGTCCGGTGCCTTGATCTCGACTTCGACATTTTCCTTCGCCGCAGGGCCGGTTTCAGCAAAGGAAGGCATCGGTATCGGGATCATCGTGCCATTCCCCGAGGTCGCCAGCTCACGGGCAAGACCCAGGTAATTCATGGCATCCGGGCGGTTGGTAGTCACATCAATATCGAGAACGACTGCATCTTCATCCCGTCGGATTTCATCCACTGTGAGACCCTGATCCGTCAACACATCCGCAATGCCGTTGGCATCCAGTTTGGTTTCAATATATTTTCTCAGCCAGCTTACACTGAAATCCATGGGTTTCCTCTATGTTACCGTTAGTTGAACTGAGACAGGAATCTCAGATCATTGTCAAAAAACATGCGGATATCGGAAATGCTGTGCTTCAGCATTGCTACTCTTTCCACTCCAAGGCCGAAGGCGAAACCGGAAACGGTTTCCGGATCGTAGCCGACATTCTCAAAAACTACCGGGTCCACCATTCCTGCACCGAGGATTTCCAGCCAACCGCTATTCTTACAAACCCGACAGCCCTTGCCACCGCAGATGATACAAGTGACATCCACCTCTGCGCTTGGCTCGGTGAATGGAAAATAACTGGGCCGGAGCCGCATCTTTGTATCTGATCCAAAAAGTTGTTTCAAAAAGTGTTCCAGCGTGCCTTTCAAGTCAGTAAAGGTGATGTTCTCGCCCACTACCAGCCCTTCAACCTGATTAAACATGGGGGAATGGGTAATGTCAGCATCTTTTCGATAAACCCGACCGGGCATAATCGCCTTGAACGGAGGTTTTCTATTCTGCATCATGTGGATCTGGACATTGGAGGTATGAGTTCTGAGAACGACTTCGTCCGTGATATAGAACGTATCCTGCATGTCCCGGGCTGGGTGGTCCTTTGTAAGGCCCAACGCTTCAAAGTTGTAGAAATCTGTCTCAATTTCAGATGCGCCCGCCACTTCATAACCCATCCGCTCGAAAATACGGATCAAATCGCGATTGACGACGTTCAGAGGATGCAAAGAACCGAGTTCAGGCGCGATGCCGGGTAAAGTGATGTCTATTCCTCTTTCTGAACTACCATCCGATTCGCCCGATTTCAATTCTTCGAGCCTTTCAGCAAGACCGCTTTCCACTGCCTGCTTCAGTCGGTTGACTACCTGTCCCAACTCCGGGCGCAATTCTTTTGGAGCTGATCGAAGGTCATTCAGCAAGTCTTTTACAATTCCCCGTTTTCTGCCCAGATACTGGTTGCGCAACTCTTCCAGGGCTTTCAGACCTTCGACCTGGCCCAATGCCTGGTTGAAGGCATCTCTGATTCCCTGAATCCGCGCCTTCAGGTCGCTCATCTTTGTTGGTCTAGCTCAGAGCGTTCTTAGCCTTGGTTGCCAGCTCGGCAAACGCCTCCGGATTGGAGACCGCGAGTTCGGCAAGAACCTTGCGATCCAGTTCAATTCCGGCCTGCTTCAGGCCATTCATGAAAGTACTATACTTCAGTTCATGGAGTCTCGCAGCAGCGTTGATCCGCACAATCCACAGAGACCTGAAATCCCGTTTCTTCCTGCGGCGATCCCGATAGGAAAAAGCCAGTGCCCGTTCCACTGATTCCTTTGCTGTACGATACAGTTTGCTCCGACCACCGTAATAGCCTTTCGCCAGCTTTAAAATTTTCTTCCTTCTGTCTTTCCTCTTGGTTCCTCTTCTAACGCGTGTCATATTTCTTATCTCCTGCTTGTGTCAAAAAACAATTTTCAGATGTCTCAGCCGTACGGAAGCATCTTCTTCAACACTACGGTGTCGCTGGAAGAAGCCAGAAAGCTCTTTCGAAGATTCCGTTTCCGTTTATTGGCCTTCTTGGTCAAAATGTGACCCTTGTTGGCATGGTTCAGAACAATTTTGCCACTGCCAGTCGTCTTCGTTCGCTTTGCTGCACCTCTGTGGCTTTTCAGTTTCGGCATATTCCCTCCAAAATTCGGTAATAGATTTTCTGCTTCTTGTCAATTTTTCCCGGTTTGGTTTGGTACAAATATCTGCACCATGTGAATCCCCTCGAAGGAGGGACCTTTATCCGGGTATCCAAACTCCTCCAGGTCGGCTTTCAGCCGCTGGAGAATAGCAAATCCCTTGTCCTTGTGCGCCAGCTCCCGGCCTCGGAAACGAACAGTCACTTTTACCCGGTCTCCCCCTTCAAGAAAACGGATAACGTGCTTTTTCTTGAAGTTGTAATCGTGATCGTCAATCATTGGACGAAACTTCATT
>PFTO01000200.1 GCA_002789615.1 Acidobacteria bacterium CG_4_9_14_3_um_filter_49_7
TGGACAGAACGAAGCCCGGAAATGTTGTGGATCAGGTCATTTTGGAAATAGAGAGCTCTGACAGTATTGTACTGGGTATGTCACCAGAGGGGACAAGAAAGAAAGTGGATCGCTGGAAAACAGGCTTTTACCGAATCGCGCGAGGCGCGAATATCCCAATTGTGCCAGTGATTCTAGATTACAGTAAGAAGATGATTCGATTTATGTCTTCATTCTTTCCCACGGGGGATTTGGAATCAGATATTTCATTTCTGCAGGGACTATTTGAGGGTGCGTATGCAAAGCACCTTGGCAAGTATTGAGAAAAATTCAGTTCAGATAGCTTTTCAAAATCCCCCGGTAACGGGATCGGCGGATCTTTTTCAGGGTGCTTTTCTCAATCTGACGGACGCGTTCACGGGAAAGATTGACAAGTTGGCCGATTTCCTGGAGAGTTTTGGGGTCTTCACCGTTGAGTCCGTAGCGGTGGCTCAGGATTTTGACTTCTCTTTCATTCAGCATTGACAGTGATTCATCCAGGTCGTCAAGAAAAGATTGCTTAATCAGATTTTCGTCTGCTCCAGGGATAGAAACCTGCTCGATAAGATCTTCCAGTGAAACGTCCGCGTCATCGGAAAGAGCTGCGTTCAGTGACTGTGCCTCAACTACCTTGGAAAGGATAGAGCGAAGCTGAAGTTCCGTGATGTCCAGTTCCTCTGCAACTTCTATAGGGGAGGGCTCCCGGCCCAGCTCCTTCTGAAGTTTATTCTGGACTCTGGATATGTTGTTAAAGAGGTTCAACGTCTTGTGAGATACCCGAAAAACACCACTTTGTTCAGATATGGCGTGGATGATCGACTGCCTGATCCACCAGACAGCGTATGTGATAAATTTGACGTTCCGATCGGGATCAAAGCGTTTACCTGCTTCAATCAATCCGAGGTTTCCTTCATTTATAAGGTCCATAAAGGGAACGCCTCGTCCCCGGTAGTTTTTTGCAACGGAAACAACAAATTTCAAGTTGGCTTCCACCAGCTTTTTCAGGGACTTATTGTCTCCCTTCTGGATTTTCCGGGCGAGGGCTTTTTCTTCGTCAGGGGTGATGCGGGGCAGTTCATTGATTTCGTGCAGGTACTGCTTCAGTGCCTGTTCGTCTTCATAGAACCGTTTATTTGCCATCTTCGTTCTCAATGTCCAGACGGACAATACCTGTTCTGGGGATTTTCACAAGAGCATTCCGAATTTTCTCCTTTCCATTGTCGAGATGATCAATGATGATTTTCTGCAGGGCACCGGCAAGCTGATTAATTTCCTGTTGCATCTGCTCCATTTTCCCTCGCATGTTGAGAATAACTTCGATTCCGGCAAGGTTGACCCCGAGATCTCTGGCAAGGTTCAGTATGACTTCGAGGCGCTTCAAGTCATTTTCAGAATAAAGACGAGTGTTCCCGTCGGTTCGGGAAGGCGTCACAAGGCCGTGTTTTTCGTATAGTCGGAGGGTCTGGGGGTGGATGTCGTACATGTTGGCAACTACACTGATCATGTAATACGGTTCCGAGTCTTTTTGCTTATGACCTGCCATCTTATTCTCCTGTTTGATCCTCTCTATTGAAGCACATCATTTCTCCGTTGGCAAATGTTTGCGAATATCCGGGTTCTCAAACTCGGAGAGTTCCCGTAAGAGTTCTCTTACACGTGTATTTCGAGTATCTGGTGTCTGGAGTGTGATTTCCAGGAACATGTTTCCTGGCGTTCCGGTTCTGAGAGACTTAATCCCCTTGCCGCGAATCCGGATTTTCTGGCCACATTGGGTTCCCGGTGGTATGCGCACAGTTGTGATTCCCGATACCGTAGGCACCTTGATCTTGCAGCCTAGTGCTGCTTCTGAAACGGTCACTGGGAGGGTTAGGTAGATGTTGTCTCCCACTCGCCGAAAGAAAGGGTGGGGCTCTATGTTTGTAATAATGAATAAGTCACCGGCAGGGCCACCGGCCAGACCGGCTTCTCCCTTTCCCGCGATTCGGATTTTGGAACCATTATCCACTCCGGCAGGAATCCGGACATTGATGGTTTCAGAAATTGGATTGCGGCCGGACCCGCCGCAGCTATTGCATTGTGCCTCCTGAATTTGCCCGCTTCCCCCGCACATTGAGCACGGACGTTGAACGTGAAACAAGCCCCCTCCGGCGGTTTCCCGACCGGTGCCATTACAGCGGGAGCAGACAGTGGGTCGAGCGATGGGTACATGACCTTTTCCATCACAGGTGGTACAGGGCTTGCTTCGACTGACGCGAATCCTGGATGTGACACCGTTCACGGCATCCTCAAAACTGAGTTTCATGCTGTATTGAATATCCTGTCCCCGCCTGGGTGCATGGGAGCGGGGTGCGCCGGAGCTTTGAAAGCCACCGGCTCCGCGATTAAACATGTCAAAAATCTCTGAGAAATCGACCCCTCCAGATCCCCCGAATCCGCCAAACCCGTTGAAATCAGGTCCGGGGCCACCAGCTCGATCTCCAACAAAACCATAGGTATCGTATTGTTCCTTCAGTTTGGGGTCCGAAAGCACGGAGTTTGCCTCAGAGATTTCCTTGAACCTTTTTTCGGCATCAGCATCACCCGGATTAACATCCGGGTGATACTTTCGCGCCAGTTTTCGGTAGGCTTTCTTAACTTCTGCGGCCGACGCCCCCTTGGGCAATCCAAGGACGGCGTAATAATCCTTGTTGGACATGGGTTATTCCGTTAGTCCTCATCCACAACTTCAGCATCTACGACATTGTCATCACCCTTATCAGTATCATTGTCCGTTGTATTTCCTTGAGCCGCTTCAGGTCCTGAACCCGCTCCTGAGCCAGTGTTTTCTCCACCGTAGAGGATGCTGGAAATCTTGTGGGAAGCGGTGGTCAGGTTGTTCATGGCAGTGTTAATGGCTTCCACATCGTCACTTTTCATGGCTGTTTTCAAAGAAGCAATACCACTTTCCACCGCTTCCTTGTCTTCTGCCGGGATTTTTTCTTTGTTTTCGTTAAGAAGTTTTTCCATCTGATAAACAAAGGTTTCTGCGTGGTTCTTCGCTTCTATCAGCTCCTGTTTCTTCTTGTCCTCGTCAGCATGTGTTTCTGCTTCCCGAATCATCCTATCTATTTCATCTTTTCCAAGGCCGCTGGACGCGGTGATGGTGATCTTTTGTTCCTTCCCTGTTCCCTTGTCTTTGGCTGAGACATTTACAATGCCATTCGCATCAATATCGAAGGTTACTTCAATTTGAGGTACGCTCCTCGGTGCGGGCGGGATTCCCACCAGGTGAAATTTTCCCAGTGTTTTATTGTCTTGTGCAAGAGGCCGTTCACCCTGGAGAACGTGAATTTCAACAGAAGTCTGGTTATCAGCAGCTGTCGTAAACACTTCCGATTTCCGGGTGGGAATTGTTGTGTTTCTTTCTATCATACGGGTAAACTGGCCACCGAGGGTTTCAATTCCCAATGTCAGCGGTGTAACATCGAGAAGCAGAACGTCTTTGACGTCTCCGGCAAGAACGCCACCCTGAACTGCCGCACCAATGGCGACCACTTCATCCGGGTTGACACCCTTGTGAGGGTCCTGACCGAAGAATTCCTTCACTTTTGCCTGGACCAGCGGAATCCGGGTCGAACCACCCACCAGGACAACCGCGGCGATTTCGGAAATACTGAGTCCGGAATCTTCCAGTGCCTTTTTGCAGGGGCCCATGGTTCTGTTCACCATGTCTTCAATCATTGACTCCAGTTTTGATCGTGTGAGTTTCAAAGTCAGATGTTTGGGGCCCGAGGCATCTGCCGTAATAAACGGAAGGTTGATCTCTGTTTCCATCATGGATGAAAGCTCGATCTTAGCCTTTTCAGCTGCTTCCCGGAGCCTTTGCAGCGCCATCTTGTCGCCGGACAGATCAATGCCTGAGTCCTTCTTGAACTCCGTTACGATCCAGTCAATAATTTTGTGATCTACATTATCGCCGCCGAGGTGGGTGTCGCCGTTGGTGGCTTTCACTTCTACAACGCCATCTCCCACTTCCAGGATTGAAATATCAAAGGTACCGCCGCCGAAGTCGTACACCGCGATGACTTCGTCTGATTTTTTGTCAAGGCCATAGGCCAGGGCGGCTGCAGTGGGCTCATTGATGATTCGTTTCACGTCCAGCCCCGCAATCTTTCCGGCGTCTTTCGTTGCCTGACGCTGGGCATCGTTGAAATATGCGGGTACCGTAATGACGGCTTCAGTGACAGTTTCGCCGAGATGGTCTTCAGCGGCCTGCTTCAGTTTCTGGAGAATTTTTGCTGAGATTTCCTGAGGGGCAATAAGTTTACCTTCAATTTTGACGCGCACATCACCATTGTCAGCCTTTTGAATCTTGTATGGTATCATTTTCATTTCTTCCGAGACTTCCTCGTACCGACGACCCATGAACCGCTTAATGGAATATACGGTCTTTTCGGGGTTGGTTACAGCCTGTCTTTTGGCCACCTGCCCCACAAGTGTTTCATTATTCTTTGCATATCCGACAACGGATGGAGTGGTGCGCCCACCTTCCTGGTTGGGGATAACAGTTGCCTCTGTTCCTTCCATCACGGCAACCACGGAATTCGTGGTTCCCAAGTCAATTCCAATGATTTTTCCCATATTTGCCTCCGTAACGAGAAAACTTTATCACAACGATAGTATAAAGTCTTAGTGTGTTGTTGTCAAGTGTATTTCAAAAAAAGATATCCAGCTTTGCCATGGTGGCCTGGGCGTAGGGAGCCTAATGTCCATGGAAGGGCGTTAAAGGAAAGAAAAAAACGAGGTGTTCAGTCTGATGCTTTTGTGTTGCCTGTTTCTTATCCTGCACTCAACCTCAATCTTGCGCTTTACTCAAGCTTGACTCCAGAGTCAGGAATAGAGCAGTTGAAATTGACCGGGTTCCACCGCAAAAAAGTGATAAAAGCGCTCCAGCATCGTGCGAACATTTTCCTTTGTGAACGGTATCTGACCACCTGCTGCCCGGGCGTGGCCGCCTGCTGTGCCGATTCCTTCAACCATGTGAATGGCCAGTCCACCCAGACGAATGCTATCCAAGGATGTGCGGATGGAAAAATGGAGCGTGTCTTTGTAACAGCCATAAACGAGAACAATTTTCACTCCTTCCATTCGGAGTAGGAAATCGGCCATTTCAGCCGGCATGTCCGGGTTGAAAGTCTGATCAACATCCGCAACCAGGAAATGCTCGTAAACCTGTCCGGAAAGCAGGGCATCGCCTAGGTTGTGGTAGTACTCCTTTGGAAGGTCTGGGTTTTGGATCTGGCTCAGCAGTTCAGGATGAACCTCGGGAAATAAACCGAAAAAGATCTCTCTGTCCAGGTTGCCGGTGTCTCGGGCAAGGCCGTCAGTGTCGGTTTGAATGCCGTAAAAGAGTGCAGTTGCCAATTGACTGGAGATGGGAACATGCAGGCTTTTGAGATAACTGGTGACGATGGTTGAAGTGGAGCCTGCGCTAATACGGTGATCTAGGAAACGACATTCAAAAGCATTTCCCTCCGATGGATGGTGGTCGATTACCAGAAGGGCGGGTCGATTTGCCGGGAAGATATTGTTTTGCATCCCTGGCTGAGAATCCACAAGGCAGAGATGCGAGTAATCTTCAAGATTTATTGAGCTGAAATGGCGAAGTGGAATGTCCAGCAGCTTTACCATAAGTTTGTTGTTCATTCTGCCGATAATGCCGTTGAAAACAATATCCGCCACTGTTTTGCATTGATGTGCAAACATGGCCTGAAGTCCGTAAGCGCCAGCCAGTGCGTCCGGGTCAGGGTTATTGTGCATGAGGATGCAGATCCTGTCACTACTGGAAATGCCGGTAAGAAGCTTTTTCAAGGCCGTTATCTCTTTCATAGTATTTCATTATACATGAAAGTCGGGAAGAAACCAGATTGGTTGTATTGATGGAGGCGAACTCGCCTGCCGACTTCGCTGGTAGTGCGGGTTCACCAGGAACCTCGCCCAGAATTGCTGTTGGAAGCGATGGGTGAATCTGCAATAATGTGGATATTGACACTGGCGGAGGAAGAATGACAAGCATACGTGTGCTGCCGGATATTGTCGCCAATCGGATTGCAGCGGGCGAGGTAGTAGAAAGACCGGAATCCGTGGTAAAAGAGCTGATTGAAAATGCGCTGGATGCCGGTGCGACAACGATTCGCGTTTTGTTGAAAAACGGTGGGAAGCTTAATATTACAGTTACGGATAATGGTTGCGGGATGGCCTACGATGATGCCATGCTGGCATTCGAACGTCACGCCACGAGTAAGATAAGTACAGAACAGGATCTCCTTGGTGTGGCAACTCTGGGTTTCAGAGGCGAAGCGCTGCCCTCCATTGCTTCAGTGAGTCGATTACGCCTTTCCACCTGTTTCAAAGGAGAGGCGGAAGGTACCATCCTATCCATGGAGGGAGGAATTCTGAAAAAGGTGGTGCAGGGGCCGTTGGAACCCGGCACCACAATTGAAGTTGGCTCATTATTTTTCAATGTGCCTGCGCGAAAAAAATTCCTTAAAACAGTGGAGACTGAATACGGAAGAGTTGCAAGAATGGTCACTTCCTATGCCCTTGCCAATCCGGATGTTTCTTTCTTTTTGACGCACAACGGAAAGCAAACAATGGGATTTTCTGAACGATTGGGTCTTCCTGACCGGGCACGCCAGGTACTGGGTGAAGACCCGGCATTGGCAGAACTTGCTGAGGCGGGTATTGAGGTATCCGCGTTTCTTCTGCCGCCGGAACACAATCTCCGATCCCCGTTGAAACAATTCTTTCTGCTTAACGGACGATTTGTTCGGGACAAAACTATTTCCGGAGCCATGTTGGCGGCATACAGGCAGTCCGCTGCTCACATCGACGGATATCCTCAGGTAATCATTAAACTTACCGTAGAACCGGAAATGGTGGACGTAAATGTTCATCCCTCAAAACTGGAAGTACGCTTCCGCCGCCAGTCAGATGTTTACAATGCTGTGAAGACATGCTGCATAAATGCACTTTTTTCCAGACGGCAGACCCCTTCGGTGTTCTATCAACAGGGTAGGGAGCGATTGGGGACATTCGCACCGGAATTGTCCAGTTGGCAGAATGACCCATCCCGGGAAAATTCCCCCGGTTCCTCATTTTCTCAAGGCTGGCATGTGGCAGAACACGCGGCGGCTGCAGCACCGTATCCCGGTACAGTTTCTCATGAGTCCAATCCGGTGGTACCGTCAGTGTTCACAGTGCTGGCTCAGTTCCAGGACACATACATTCTGGTGGAGTATCAGGGCGAGCTTTACATTATTGATCAGCATGTGGCCCATGAGCGAATCCTCTTTGAGCAGGCCTTGCGGAATATCTGGGAGACCGGAATCGGGCAGAATCGATTGGTTATACCTGAAACAGCAAACGCCGGCGCTGAATTGGCCGCAGTTCTTCAGGAACATGGACAGTTAATCGAAAAAGCCGGATATACGGTGGAAAGGGTGGGAGATGGTATTCTAAAAATTACTGCCAGTCCGATTTTTGTGCCCAATGGACAAATCGCTGCCACATTGCTGGAATTGCTCGCCATGGTCGGGGAGGGGCGTGAGGCAGACGTGGAAGATCTGTACCGGGACGTGGCAGCACTCATCGGGTGCAAGGCCGCGATTAAAGCGAACCACTCACTGGGACATGCGGAAATGACGAAACTCATTTACAACCTCTTTCAAACAGAAAACCCATACTACTGTCCACATGGCCGACCGGTTATTCTGAAGCTCACCCTCTCAGAAATCGAAAAACTCTTCAAACGAAAGTAAGCAAGTGAAAGGCAAGTACGGACAAGGTTGAGGTTGAGCAAAGATAGGGAAGGGGAATGCTTATTCCCTTTTCGGGCTCAACCTTAACCTTAACCTTGTTTTTTCTTCTTTCCCGAGCCGGAAAACCGGCTCGGGAAAGAGATTCAGATCATGGAAAGAAAATCAGTTGAATAATTATGAATGTCGGAATCAGGATGGGTAGAGAATACTTGAAGATGTAGCCGAAAAAACTGGGCATGGGGACGCCATTTTCTTCAGCAATGGACTTGACCATGAAGTTGGGGGCATTGCCGATATATGTGTTGGCGCCCATGAACACGGCGCCCACAGATATGGCTTTCAGATAAATATGATGCTCGGCGATAAGCTGGTGAACGGCCTGTGATTCCGGAATGCCCGCATAAAATTGTCCCAGTGCGCTGTTCATAAAGGTCAGGTATGTAGGCGCATTGTCCAGGAAGGAGGAGAGGGCACCGGTAACCCAGAAGTAGTGATAGGGTTCCTGGACGGCACGAATCAGGAAAGCCAGGGCGCCATCGGTTCCCGCCCTCAGGATTGCCAATGCTGGGATAATGGTCATGAATATGCCTGCGAATAAAAGGGCGACTTCAAGAATGGGAAACCATGAGAAGCCGTTTTCTTTTCTCCAGTTGTTGGGGGTGAATTTCATGGATAAAAGGCCCATGATTATGAGGATGCTGTCTCTGGCCATATTCTGGATAGCCACGGGAACACCTAAAACGTGAATCGTGCCGGCTTTCCAGAATCCGCTGAGGAGCACACCAGCGATAATGCCGACAAGAAAGATGAAATTTCGCTTGCCCGCAATAGAGAAGGGCTTGGTGCCGGTGACGAGGATGTCTTCAGGTTTTTCCCTGGAGTAAAAGTAGCGGTCCATGAGATAAAAGAGTGAAAGCAGGATCAGGGAGGCTACTCCGAGGTCCGGCAACAGTTGGAAAGTATAGAAGAAAGGCACCCCATGGAGAAATCCCAGGAAGAGCGGCGGGTCACCCAGGGGTGTCAGAGATCCGCCAATGTTGGCAACGAGGAAAATAAAGAAGACAACAACGTGAGTCTTATTCTTGCGGTTGGCGTTTGCACGGAGCAGTGGACGAATAAGCACCATGGCGGATCCGGTTGTACCAATCCATGAGGAGAGAAATGTCCCAATAAGGAGAATGATCAGGTTGGTCGAGGGTTTCCCCACAAAATCTCCTCGAACCAGAATTCCTCCGGCGACAGTAAAAAGTGACCATAGCAAGATGATAAATGGAATGTAGTCAATCAGATAAATGTGCAGGATTTCATGTATGCCTTCTCCCTTAAATGCGAAAAGAAAGGGGAAGGCGAAGAGCAGTGACCAGAATATGCTGACTTTTCCAAAGTGATGATGCCAGAAATGTGGCGCCAGGAGAGGAAAGAGCGCTATGGACAGCAGAATGCCAATAAATGGGATTACACTCCACAATGGAAGTTGCGTCCCGAGTTCTTTTCCGGATTCTTCTTTTTGGACAGACTTCGTTCCTGTTTTTTCAGGTGTACTGGATTCCCGAACAGCGGTGGTGACTGTGGTGGTTTCATTTTGTGCGGTCGCAGGCTCGTTTGTTTGCGCAAGAGCCCCGTAAGGCGTGGTTATGAGGAGAATCACCATAATGACGGTCAGTTGGATTTTTTTTCTGATCATGCTTAGCCCCTTCTTTCAATTTTCCACGCCTATGGTAAGGGATATTTTGCCTGTTGTAAACTTTTAACAATATGATTAAACTATTGGCGGTCGACACACGTCAAGAGATAACATAAGGAGGCCCCTATGTATTCGCGAGTTCGAAAAGAATTGGGTTTGTCAGTAGGGGAATTTGCCGATCTAATCGGTGTTTCAACAAAGGAAGTGGAAAACTGGGAGGCGGGGATTGGTGGACCAGGTAGTGACACCGCGCGATTTCTTTCAGATATTGACATGAAAATCCGGGTATACAAAAGGATTCGGGACGCAGCCGGTTCGATAGGTATTTCTGACAAATATGCCGAGCTCCTGGATGATATCCGCCAGCAGATTGAAGCCCACCGGCCGGAAAAACTGGTGACTTTGAATGTGGATGAAGTACTGATAGACCACTTATCTTTTGCCATCGCCGATTATTTCAGTCAGTATGATGTGAGAGATGCGGGCATTTCCAAAGCAGATCTTGCGAAACATATTTATGAACACATCAAATTTTTATTTTAGGAGAGTGATATGCGCAAATGTTTCCTATTTCTGTTACTTTTAGCGGTTCCAGCAGTAAGTCGGGGGCTTCAGTTTGATCAGATGTCCCACGATTTCGGGAAACTTCTTCAGCAAAAAGTGGTTCACTGGAATCCTAAGGTGACAAATAAGACAGATCATCCCATCACATTGTTACAGGTTCGGGCAAATTGTGGCTGCACCGTTCCGATACCGGATAAGACAATCCTGGCCCCCGGTGAAACAATGAAAATCAATATAACCTTCGACAGTGGACTGTTCGAAGGTCACCAGGAAAAAATAGTGACGGTGAAAACTGATGAGCCCTACACTTACGTTATTATCATCACTGTGAATGTGGTTAAGGCGTATTCGTTTACCCCGGCAATTCTGGATATTCCCAATTTTGACGGAAAGGCTATTCGTGAGGTCAATCTTTCCACAAACATCAAAGGAAAGCCATTCACAATCAAGCGGATTGAGAGTAAGTCACCACATATTACCGTAAAAAAGAATTCTCCAACGGAAGTGGAGATCACCGCTACGGGGGAAGAGAGTGCCGGCGAAAATACGGTTCTTATGTATCTTTCCGGGATGGATAAACCAGTGGATTACAGGGTCATTGTTCACCTGATGCGGGAAGTGAAAGTTCAGCCCAGCAATATTCTATTCATGGGAATCCGATCCGGAACGAAGGCGGTGAGATCCGTGGTCCTGAAATGGTCAGCTGGCGACTACAAATTGGAAAAGATGGACTGTGATCTCCCGTTTGTCAAAATTTCAGGAACAAAGCCGATGGAGGATGGGCTTAGAATCATGGTGGAAAGTATACCCAAGGAGATGAAAAAAGGTTATGGCACTGGAAATCTGAAAATTAAACTCAGATCAGGATCCGGAAAGACAGAAACTATAAAGGTGCCGGTTGCTTTTAACTTGTATTGATCGAGAATTGATAATATCAACAGTTTGAACTGACAGGAGGATTGGATGAAACGTTTTTCAATAATAATGG
>PFTO01000107.1:0-1168 GCA_002789615.1 Acidobacteria bacterium CG_4_9_14_3_um_filter_49_7
GCACCGCTCATCCACCCACCAGTTGACAGTGAGACCTTCCAGTCTGGCGGTGCCGGGCATAAATTGCCAGATGCCTTTTGCTTTTGCATGGGAAAGCGCACGGGTTCGGTATCCACTCTCCACAATGGGAAGATAGAACAGATCTTCTGGAACACCTTCTTCCCTGAAAATTTGTTTGAAAAGTTTTTCATATCTTGCTCCCCGATTCAAACTGGCTTCAATGACCGGTTTCAATCGGGTGGAAAAGACTTTGATGTACGACAGAACCTGGTTATTCAACACAACCGGGATTCCATATTCAGTCGGGGTGTTTTCCACCAGTTTACGTTCACTGTCCGCTTCTTTTTGAGAAAGAAAGGTGAACTTCTCCGACAAAATGGCGTTGGCCTGTTCGCTCTGACTGGATTCTGAATAGGAATCGCCCTTCTGAATCCACTGCATTTCGATGGAATGGATATTGTGAATCAGGGTTTCTGAAAATGCTTCAAACTCTTTGTCTCTGCGAATGTTCGGGTCCTGGTTGAAGATTTTTTCTACCGCTGTGTCAAACTTTTGTCTGGCATCGTTGATATATCCGATGTCGGCATACATCTTGCCATTCTTGTAAATGGCGGAAATTTCCTGGATGCTCTTTTGTGCCGGCGCTTGAACAGGTGCCGGGGCCGGTCTTACGGAAGCTGGAATGCTGGCAGAAACTTTTTTCGGGGCACAACCGGTGTGAATCAGTGCGACAAAAGCGAGAAGAATGTAAAACATATACGAAATGGCGGCACCGAATCGTTTGCTGAATTTAACTTGTGTAACCTTTTGAAAATTTATTTCAGTCATCATCAAGAATCAGGATAACTTATGAGACGACTTTATTCAACCTCTTCGTTTTCCAGCTCGCGAATCCGGCCACGAACGACTTCCTCCGCGACTACGGGAATAACCTCCCATGCAATGTCCCGGATGGCCTTATCACTGAGCATGGCAACCACCCTCTCGGCAATCTTCTGGATGTCTGCATTTGACAGATTGGAGCCGACCTCCAGTCCCTCTCTGCTGAGAGAAGAAGGGGCGGGAATCAGTTCCACGTCTTCATCCGGATGGCTGATGTCCAGGGAGACTATCTCTTCTTCTTCTTCTTCAACGACAGGACGTTCCACTTCGTATTCGTCTACATGGA
>PFTO01000107.1:1184-10427 GCA_002789615.1 Acidobacteria bacterium CG_4_9_14_3_um_filter_49_7
TTCTATGGCGAAATTGACATCGGGTAAATCTTCTCCGGTGTCTTCGGTCTCTTCTTGAAGAACGACAGGTTCATTTTCAATTTCCGTAGCCTGGGCATCCGATTCTTCAGCCAGAAAATCATCAAAAGGCTGTACTTCGGCATCTTCCAACACCTGTTCAGGCATTGGTGAAGGGATTTCCGTTTCTCCCTCAAAGTCCACGGCTTCCCGAATGGTCTGCAGCCCGACCTCGGGTAACTCTTCGGCTTCCGGTGATTCTGAAGAAAGATCTTCAAGATCTCCTTCTTCATCTGAAGCAGGGAATGGCTTCTCGGCATCTCCTTCAATATCTTCAACCCCCACAAGAATATCTTCAAATACATCCTTTGTTGGACCTGCCTCTTTTTCCTCTTCTTCCTCTGAAGGACCGGACAGTTCATTCTCGGTGGTACTGACGGTTTCTTCTTCAGATAAGCTATCAGGTGGCATGACGGCTGGCTCATCCAGCAGGCTTTCTCCATCCTCCAGATCACCGAAATCTATGGAATCCAGATCTTCGTCCATTTCCATGTCTTCAAAAGGAGCTTCAGCAGCGGCATTCGTGGTTTCCTTTTCCTTTTCAATAGAAGCCGGCTCAGGTTCCGGTATGTCACTGATATCAGCCGTTTCCGGTTCTTCACTTTCCGGTGGTGTATCCGGAATATCAATATCCGCGAGATCTTCTTCTCCGATGTCCAGAAGATCCTCTTCTGACAGCATGAATTCTTCTTCAGTGATCGATTGCAACTCTTCCGGGGACAAGCTCTCCAGTTCGTCAATGCCGGGGGAATCAGTCACAATCGTCCGGTATTTTTCTTTGAGAGCATCTGATGTAAAAGGTTTTTCAATGATAGCGTCCAGTCCGTTCTGCTCAACGAGAGAATCGTCATATTCAAAGAACTTGGGGATCATCATCAGGATCGGACACTTGTAAGTCTCTTTCAATTCACCACCCAGGGCGAATACATCTTCGTGATCAGGGAGGTCAGCAGAGAGCAAAATCAGAGACACCGGTTCCTCGGGTTGGAGTTCCGGCGGATAAATGCTTGATAAGAATAAATTGTGATCAGATTCCGGAAATGCCAGCTGAACGATTTTGTGAATCATGATACTGGGGTCAATTACCAGAATGTTTTTCATTGTACACTCTCTCCCGAGGCTTATTTTTTCATAAGTTATCACATAAACAATATTGAGGTCAAGTTTTTGTCGTGTATATGAAACCTGCAAAAAAATTCGCACAAAGGTAAAGCTGAAAAATTGAACATTTTATAATTTTAATCGATAGAAAATAAAATAGTTGTGCTTAATATGGATGAACGGCGTTTATTCCCGGTCGAAATGTCGGAGTGGAAGGAAAAAGTGTGGATAGAAAACCAACCAGTTGAAAAATGAATCAGGGATAGAAGAAAATGGAGACCTATCGTTCAGAATTTAAAAAAGGGGCCACCAGTTGGTGGCCCCGGTTATCAGCTTCAGTTGGCTTCTTCAGCCAGTTTCTTGAGCATCTTGCGGGTGATGGATTTCGGCCGTTCAATGGGGTAGCCCAATGCCCGGTCCCAGACAAGCTGAGAAGTGATTCCCATTGCACGGGAGACACCGAACAGGACTGTATAGAAATCGTATTCCTTTACGCCGTAATAAACCTGGAGTACGCCGGAATGTGCATCCACATTGGGCCACGGGTTCTTGGCTTTTCCCTGTTTTTCAAGAATGCCGGGGATCACTTCGTACACATTGCTGACAGTCTTGAAAATTGGATCATCTGGCAGGTGCTTCAGTGCGAAGCCACGCTGGGCAGCATAGCGGGGATCAGTCTGACGGAGTACGGCGTGACCGTAACCGGGAATGACCTGCCCACTGTTCAATGTATCCCATGCGTATTTCTCAATTTCTTCTTTGGTGGGCGTGCGGCCACCGAAATGGTCCATCAGATCGAGAATCCACTTCAGGCATTCCTGGTTGGCAAGTCCGTGGAGCGGACCGGCCAGACCGCCCATGGCGGCTGAAACAGAGTAGAACACATCAGAAAGAGCTGAAGAAACGAGGTGGCCGGTGTGGGCGCTGACATTCCCGCTTTCGTGGTCACTGTGCAGCAGGAGGTAGAGTCGCATCAGGTCTTTGTATTCCGGGTTATCCACGCCCATCATGTGAGCGAAATTTCCACCCCAGTCTTCGTTGGGGTTGGCCGGGATATGATCGTCATTCTTGTACTTCAACCGATAGATGTAAGATGCAATCAAGGGCAGTTTTGCGAGGAGGTTAATGGAATCTTCCAGTGTGGGCTCCCAATAGTCAGCCTTCGTCATGCCTTCGTTGTAGCGTTTCCGGAAAGCGGATTCTCCTTCCAGTGCCGCGATGGCAGTGGTAAACATGGCCATGGGGTGGGCATCCTGGGGCAGAGCCCGGAGAACATCAATAATGTACTGGGGGAGCTGAGCCTTTGCTTTGACTTCCGCTTCCAGATCCAATACTTCTTCCAGGGTTGGGATTTCACCGGTAAGGAGCAGCCACCAGATCCCCAACGCGTAGGGCTCTTCAACTCCTTCCTTCTTTGGGAGCGCTTTCCGGGTCTCGGGGATCGTCATGCCGCGGAAACGGATACCTTCCATGGGATCCAGGTAAGAAGTATCACAGATCAGTACCTTGACCCCGCGAATTCCTCCCAGAGCCTGGTCTACGCGGACATGGTCAATGACTTTGTCGCCCAATCCCTTCAGAGACTTGAAATCCTCTCGTTCTTTGGCCATCATGCTGGCAAGCTTCTGTTTGAGTAGACTCATTCTCTTCTCCTTATTTTAAATGTCAAGGTTAATAGATACAAGATGCCAAAAAACGCACTTTCTTTTGAACATAGTTTACCAGAAAAATCTACCCAGGGAAAGAAAATTGATTGAGATGAATGAAAGGTATGGGAGCCCTGTGTCCCTGCTGCTCCTGAGTTCTGACCGAAACAGCAGAACATATTTCCCGTCCTGTGTTGTGAGATCCCCGCACGGTTCGATTCTTCTCATCTTGTCACTTGGCGTTTGGCCCCTGGGGACGGGGCACCTGCGAATCGGGCGCGATCCGAGTTATGGACCATTGCTTCTTTTCATATTTTGCGGTTATTTTGTACCAGTTGCCGCCAGTTTCCGCACGAAGGAACGCAATGCCGGTAACCCGGGAAAATGTATCCAGGTGAACACGGGGGTCTTCATCGGCCAGGAGCCACTCCCATTTCGGATTCCTGGCTAATTCCTGCTTGATAATCGTGATGATATGATGGTTCTTCAAGCGCTTTTCCAGGAGTTTTTCAATCACATTTCGTTTCATCCCTTCCTCTTTCAATCGGGACAGAAGTTTCTGCATGATGGTGGCACTCTGTTGCTTTGTCCGGTCTATGGATTTTTCAAGGAGAGAACGGACTGTTTTGAGTTGCGTATCTGAAGTAAGAAGGGTTTGAAGAGTCTCCAGCAACACGACTCTCAGATAGGCCTCTCTTGTAGCGAAAAAATGGTGGCCGTCCAGGAGTGGTTCTTCTTTTTCAGCCATTGACAGCTTCTCGTTCATTGTCAGGATTCCCAGTTCAGCGTCGGGATTTCGCTTGAGGTAGTCCAATTCTTCCGGCTTATACTGTCCTTCTGTGAACGCAACGGGAGACGGTTCAGCTGCCAGTTTACGCTGGCTGGACATTCTTTCAATAAATTCTTCAAAAGAGATTGTGCGGGAAGATTGCCGGGAAACGTATTCTGCCATCGCTGTCGAAATTTCATCCGGATAGAATTCAGCCAGACGGGAAAGACCCCTGTTATCTTTCCCGATTACCGCCAGAATGCGGTTTATGACCGGAAGAACCGCGTAGATGAGTTCAGGGTAATAGTTGCGGTGAAATTGGAGAGATTTCTCAAGCAGCGAACGGATAACCGGCTGTGGCGGGAGTTCTCCTGCATCTTTCAGAAGCAGAAGATACCAGCAAATGATCTTTCGCGTTTCATTGATCAGCTGATAATGTTCAGATTGAATGGAATTCCTCATGGCAGAAATAACCAGTTTGAAGTCTTTGGTGAACAATGGTCTGAGTTTTTTTGGCACCTCTTTTTCCATATCTTTTGCTGACTTTTCAGAGAAAATGACGTCAAAAAAAGACTGTTTGGACTTGGGCCCCTTGAAGAACTCCAGGGTGTCAATGTCCAATATCTGCAGTGCCAGGGGATGCAGACCTATTTCAGCCGGATCCCGGTACCGCTCCCATTTGGAAATGGTCTGGACAAAGGTCTGAAATGTTTTTGCAAGTTGTTCCAGGAGCTCACGCAGCGTTGCCGAGTTGTTCATCAGAACCAGTTCGTCCTCGGTATAGATGACATTTTTTTCGTTGTATTCCAGTATTCGAGCCACAGTATAATGCACCTGCTTATCGGATAGATTGAAAATAGACAAATCTGACACAATTTCTTCCAGATCCAGAGAGCTGGTGAATTCGGCTTCCGTTACATTCAGTTTTTCATGGTTTTTCAGTAATTCGGGTGCCAGATGCAAAAGTACCATGAAAATTTTGGACAGAAGTGGAGACCGCGAGTCACGATAATCCTTATTGTAAAGGGCCATTCTGAGTGCGACAAGGTTTCGCGTAATTTCAGCGTCCATCGGGGGAGTAATCTCAACGTTATATATTTCCTTTCGAATCATCTGGTGAATTTCAAGGGTGAGCCATTCCGGGATGGATGAGACGAAGTACCGAAGATGTTTGTTTTGTTCATCGATTGGCAGGTGCAGGTCCTTAACCTCTTGAACCTGATTCATGAAGTCTTTGGCGGAAGCCGGTACAGCGGAGAGAATTTCCCGGACTTTTTTCGAGCCGATGTCCATGGTTCCGGTCTTTTTCCCGGAAAACAGTTTTTTCAGGAACTTCACTGAAGCAGATCCCGGATTGGCTTTCCAGTGCGGTTGGCAAATTGCGTGGAAAAGGAAGGTACGTCGCCCATATCCTCATCCTCATAACAACGGATAACCCTGTGCATTGGGAAGAACATGGTTGTGGGGCAGATTACGTGCGCTGAATCATCTTTGGCGAGTTGCCCAGCCCAATCCTGAAAGGAATTGACATCTATTCCCCGAATCACAATGCCGGCTGGCAGTACCTCGTGGATTATGCCGATGACTTTCTCTCGTGGATTCTGAAGGTTCACAATTGCGACGGTGCCCTTTTCCATTCAGCCTTCCTTTCGGTGTTTCCAAATTTATTATATAATGCCTGAACCGGTCATTCAATGCATGAATGCAGAATAGCATGAAGATTTTAACAAAGTGGAGGAATGAATGGAGAAAAAACCGAGAGTTCCGGTCTATATCCAGATCCTGGCGGGTGCAATCCTGGGTGTGATCTGTGGCCTCATTCTTCCCGAATATTCTCCGTTCGGTGGATTCCTGGGGACCTTATTTCTGAGGCTCCTGAAAATGCTCATTATCCCGCTGATATTTTCATCCATTGTCATGGGTGTCGTGTCCACTTCTTCTGCTTCCTCTTTCGGTCGGTTGGGATTGAAAACACTGGTTTACTATATTTCAACCAGTCTTCTGGCCATTCTCACCGGACAGCTTTTTGTAAATTTGCTGCAGCCCGGTGTGGGCACCCATCTGCACGCAGCGGCCCAGGTGAAATCAACCACCACCTTCAGTTTGAAGGATATTTTTCTGAATATGGTACCGGACAACATTTTCTCGGCGATGGCAAGCGGAGACGTGTTACCAATTATCTTCTTTGCCCTGCTGGCTGGTTTCTTCATCGGCGTTCTGGGTCAGAAACAGCGGCAGACGCTGACCGATCTGATGGATGCCATTTATCAACTGATGATGAAAATCACAGGGTTTGTCATTCTTCTCGCCCCGGTTGGAATTTTTGGCCTGATCTACAAAACCGTGGCATCAACCGGAACGGCTGTATTCGGGAATCTCATGTTTTACTTTTTCACGGTGCTTGCCGGTCTTGTCGTACATTTTTTTGTTACGCTGCCTCTGCTGCTCCACCTTTTCACCCGTCAGAACCCCTACCGGTTCATGAAACAGATGATTGCACCCCTGGTTACGGCCTTCTCCACAAGCTCATCTTCAGCAACATTGCCGTTGACAATTGAAACAATTGAGACCGAGGCAGGGGTATCCAATCGGGTGGCGGGGTTTGTGCTGCCCCTTGGGGCGACAATCAACATGGACGGCACCGCGCTGTACGAGTGCGCAGCTGTCATTTTCATTGCCCAGGCCTACGGATATCATCTGTCTATGGGGGCACAGGTTGTAGTCGTGGTTACCGCGCTTCTTGTGTCTATCGGAGCGGCGGGGATTCCCATGGCCGGGCTGGTGATGATGACAGTCATTCTGAATGCGGTTCATCTGCCGCTGGAAGGCGTCGGGTTGATTATTGCCGTGGACCGGTTTCTGGACATGTTCCGCACGGCCACGAACGTGCTCAGTGACTCCACCGGAGCAAAAATCATTGACTACTCAGAGCAGAAGCTGCTGAGCAGACAGGGAGCTTCACCCCAGGGAGAGATTGCTACTCCGACTCCGTGACATTTCCTGCCACCTACTGCCGGCACAACCAGATCGGTTTGCGCAGACTAGCGTCTGCTCCCAATCGGCATTCCGTTGTATCCGCCTGGATGCAAGCATCCGCGGCCGCAACGAAATACCGCTTGCCTGCTATCACAGGAACCAATCCGGTCGTGCTTCACAATGCTTGAATCAAAACTGCTTGAACTGTTGTGAACGCAACTTATGCCCCCTCATCTGGCGGGACGGGAATCGACTGCCGCAAGGGAGGTGATAGAGGAGAAACAGGCGCCATTTTCAAGGTTGATGGGGGAGGTATTGCTGTTTTCAGGTAAAATGCATCGTTCTTTCACCCTTTCCTATACCGCAGCCTGCTTTCGAACCCGGGATCCGAAAAGATGACCGCTGTCCAACAATCCGTTGCACTGTTTCCGGTGCATGTCCGCCTGTCGGGCGGGACGAGCGGCGTGTGAGGTCATTTGACACAGATTTGGGGCAACATCTAAAACTTGACATTTATCACCCAGCCCGCAGACCTTCGGCCTACGGGCTGTGGCACCGGGCACAGATCTGTGGTATGATTTCTACAGTGAACAGATGGAGGTTCTATGAATGTAAAGGGCTACGAGAAAGCATTGGGCTTGCTGGGAAAAGAAAAATACAATGAAGCAAGTTCCGCATTTCAAAAACTTGCCGATAAAGCTGAAAACTCTCAATTCCGGGAAAAATGCAATACTTATATTCGATACTGCGACAGTAAATTGAAAGAACCGGAACATTTGAAGTCTTTTGATCCCTTTGGCAGAGCTGTTTTTCTTATCAATGAACACTATTTTAGAGAATCCCTGACCCTTCTCCAGACTCTGTTGAAAAAGGACCCGAATGATGACGTAATCCTTTATCTAGTGGCGTCCGCTCACGCTGGATTAGGGGACATTAAGGCAGCAACAGAATTTTTAGAAAAGGCGATTGCTCAGAACCCGGCCAACAAGCTGTATGCGGAGAGAGATGGGCTTTTTGCTGAACTACAAGAAAACCTGACGACACAGTAGAGGTCTTCCATGAAAACCAGAGCATTGATTCTTGCGGCGGGCGAAGGAACTCGGATGCGATCCCGGCTACCCAAGGTTTTCCATGAGGTGGCAGGCTTACCCATTCTATTTCGGGTTGTTCAGGCAATTACTCCCCTTGTGGACAATGCCGCAGTGGTTCTGGGTAAGAATTTTGAACAATCTGCTGCCAGGCTCCGTTCCTTTTATCCGGACGCATCTATCTTTCATCAGGACAAACGCCTTGGAACCGGCCACGCTGTAGAATGTGCCCTTCCCTTTTACAAGGGTTTCAACGGCTACGTTTTGATTCTTCCAGGAGACCTTCCTCTTCTTCGAACTGACCCCCTTTCGGCATTTCTGGAGCAGAGCATGAGAGAAGAGGTGGACTGTGCCATACTCGCCTTTGCACCGGAAAATCCTTCAGGCTATGGAAGAATTGTAACAATCGAAAATAGCTTTTCTTCAATCGTAGAGGAAAAAGACGCATCAATTGAGGAAAAAAGAATCCCCCTCGTAAATGGCGGTGTCTATTTATTCCGGGCCAGGCATCTTGTAGAATTTCTTCATTCTATTGAAAACAAGAACTCTCAGAATGAATATTATCTGACCGACCTTCCCGGCGTGCTGGCTGGCAAGGGATTTAATGTCAGGGTCTTTTCAGCCGATGATCCCGATGACTTCCTCGGGGTGAACAACCGGGAACAAATGGCCATGGCGGATACCACCGCACTGATTCGAAAAAAACGGGACCTGATGCAATCCGGCGTCACCATCCTGAATCCCGAAAGCGTTCGGATTGAGGATATGGTTGAGATTGAACCAGACACCACCATATTGGGCCCCGCCCATATTTTCGGCAAAACAACCATAAAATCCGGTTGTACCATACATCCTGGAACCATTCTCAGAGATTCCACAATTGGAGAAAACTGTGAAATCAAATCCTATTCTGTTATTACGGATTCCATCATGGGGGCCGACTGCATTGTCGGGCCCATGGCTCATTTGAGAACGGGAACTGTCCTGAAATCGGGCGTCAAGGTCGGAAACTTCGTAGAAACAAAAAAGGCCGTTCTTCATCCAGGTGTCAAAGCGTCCCACTTGAGTTACCTCGGAGATACTGAAATCGGAGAAGAAACCAATATCGGTGCTGGAACCATTACCTGCAATTATGATGGAGAAAAAAAACATCGTACAGAAATCGGAAAACGTGTATTTGTCGGCTCCGACAGCCAGTTGGTCGCGCCCCTTTCCATAGGGGATGACGCAACCATCGGTGCCGGTTCCACCATCACAAAAGACGTACCCCCTTGCTCACTGGCTATTTCCCGTGCAAGGCAGACAGTAATTCCGGACTGGCCAAAAAAGAAGAAAAATAAGAAGGGGAAATAATGCAATCAGAGCTGAAAGGCACAATCAACCTGATGGCCGTAGCTGATGTATTGCAGTGGATACACCACGGGCATAAGACTGGCGCACTCCACCTGACCGGTGACCGCTTCAAAAAACAGATTTTTTTCAAAGAAGGGCAAATTGTCGCCACGTCTTCAACCAATCCACGGGAATATCTGGGACAATTCCTGATCAGTTATGGGAAAATTACCGAAGAAGGTTTGAAAGAGCTCCTGGAAACTCAGCAAAAAAA
>PFTO01000107.1:10437-10997 GCA_002789615.1 Acidobacteria bacterium CG_4_9_14_3_um_filter_49_7
CTGGGCAAAATCCTGCCTTACGTCTTTGTCGGCTATGTGCAGACGGCGGTGTTTCTCGTTGCCGCGCAATTGATGTTCGACGTGCCGTTCACCGGCTCGGGGCTCGCGTTCTTCGTTGGATTCAACGTTTATATCGTGGTCAATCTCGCGCTCGGCTTCCTGATCTCCACCCTCGTGCACACCCAGATGCAGGCGATGCAGGCAAGCTTCATGCTGATTCTGCCGACGATCCTGCTCTCGGGCTTCATGTTTCCCTTCGCCGGCATGCCCGGCTGGGCGCAGACCATCGGCACAGCGATTCCGGCCACGCATTTTCTGCGCATCGTGCGCAAGGTGATGCTGAAAGGTGGCGGAATGGCCGATATCACCGGCGACCTGCGCGCTATCGTGCTGATTAGCCTCGTGATCACCGCGATCTCGCTCCTGCGCTACCGCCAGACGCTCGATTGAGCGCACCCGTCACCGCAGGTGACAGGCAACTTTGTGATCTTCGCCCGTGTCTCTGAGCAGCGGCTTTTCCTCGGCGCAACGCCGCTCCGCAATCGGGCAGCGGGTGCGAA
>PFTO01000189.1:0-11154 GCA_002789615.1 Acidobacteria bacterium CG_4_9_14_3_um_filter_49_7
CAATTGCCGGCAATATCCGCTCCATAAGCCACCAGAAAGCAAGAACTACTGTAATGCTGCCAACCAGTCCGGCCAGTCGTTTTACAGATGCATGCATGGTGCCCATCAGTGCCGTCAGAGCTATTCCTGCAAAAAGGATTATCAAGGGCATAAGCGCGGTCACGTTCACTGTCACATTCATTTCTGCACCCCCTGGACGGTACTCTGTTCAGAAACAACAACCTGTTCTGTGTGCTGTATCAGTTTCATGTAGTGTTCCACCGATTTGTCCATCTTATGCAGGAAAAAACCAGGGAACAGTCCAATCCAGAAAACCATAATCAGCAGGGGAAAGAGATAAATTCTTTCCCTGAGGTTGACATCTTTCAGTTTCATGTTGTTCTCAGACGGTTCCACATTAAAAAATACACGCTGGTACATCCAGAGCATATATACGGCGCCGAGTATGACACCGACTGCAGCAAGTGCCGCATACCAGAAAGCATAGGGATAAGCCGACTTGAACGTCCCCATGAGAATCAGAAATTCTCCGATAAATCCATTTGTCAGCGGGAGGCCGATACTGGACAGGGTAAAAATCATGAAGATGACAGCATAGACGGGCATAACCTTTGCGAGGCCACCGTAATCCGAAATGAGCCGGGTGTGGGTCCGTTCATACACAATTCCCACCAGAAGGAACAGCGCACCGGTAGAAATTCCGTGGTTGATCATCTGGAGCATTGCACCTTGAACGCTGTAAATGGTCAGGGCAAAAAGACCAACCATTACGTAACCCAGGTGGGACACGGATGAGTATGCCACAAGTTTCTTGACATCTTTCTGGACCATCGCTACCAGAGCTCCGTAGATAATTCCAACTATTCCCAGAACAATCACGTAAGGTGCAAAGGTCTTAACAGCAGACGGAAACAGTGGCATGGCAAAGCGGATAAATCCATAAGTTCCCAGTTTCAGCAGGACACCTGCCAGGATAACTGAACCGGCTGTGGGCGCTTCAGTGTGCGCATCCGGGAGCCAGGTATGGAATGGGAAAATCGGCACTTTAATGGCGAACGCAATGGCGAATGCAGCAAAAAGATATGTCTGTTCGGCTCCTGAAAAATGGTAAGCATAGAGACTAAGTAGTTCAAAACTTCCTGTTTTCAAGTACATATAGATAATGGCAACCAGCATCAGGAGAGAACCTGCCATTGTGTAAATAAAGAACTTTACTGCCGCGTAGAGTCTTCGTTCACCGCCCCAGACTCCGATAATGAAGTACATGGGAATGAGCATGACTTCCCAGAACAGATAGAACAGGAAAGTGTTCAATGCAACCAGGGAACCAAGAATCCCCACTTCCAGCAGAAACATGTTAATCAGAAATGATTTCGTCTTCTTCGTGATGGAAGAGTAAACAGATAAAAAGATGATGGGCCCCAGAAACGTTGTCAGAAGAACAATCCATAGATTGATTCCGTCCAGTCCGATGTGATAGTTCACCGACGCGAACCGGGTAGAAAACCATGGAAGAACTTCCTCAAACTGGATTTTGTATACGGATGAGTCAAATCGAAAAACCAGAAACAGGGAAAGTAGAAAATGAATCAGCGCGAATCCGATTGAAAACTGCTTCAGCATCTTCTCCTGCCGGCCAGGGATCATCGTCAGAACAATTACCGCAAGTACGGGCAGAAAAGTCACAATGGAAAGTATATGTGTGTTCAACATCGTTCTACCTCACCCTACAAAGATCCAGAAAAGGATCAGGATTCCAGTGAGCATTGAGAAGGCGTACATCTTCACAGAGCCATTCTGGAACAGGCCTATCACCCTTCCGCAGCAAGTGGCCAGCATACCGGCCAGATTCACCGCGCCATCAATTAAAATCACGTCTATGTAATACCAGAAAAAATCACCAATCCGTTTCACCGGACGAATGACAAGGACAGAATAGATTTCATCTACATAGTATTTATTCAGGACTAACTTGTAGATGTATCCCAAAGAACCGGTTGCAAGCTTATCCGGCACCGTACTTTCTTTCCTGTAGAGACTCCCTGCAATCAACCAGCCGGCAATCGCAATGGCCACTGAAATGCCCATCATCTTCCATTCAGTGGAAACGTTGTGCAGGTAATGAACCGGGTTCACTGCAGGAATGAGCGGTTCAAGAACCTTGTCCAGCACATTCGGGAGATGAAAGATGTGGGGAATTCCAATGAACCCGCCTATTGCCGCAAGTATTCCCAGAATTGTCAGTGGGATCGTCATGCTGCGCGGGGATTCATGGAGTGCTTCTTCTTCCTTCTCTGCTCCCCTGAATTTCCCGAGAAAGGCCACGTACACCAGTCTGAACATATAAAATGAGGTGAGCAGAGCTGCTACTGCACCAATGGCCCAGAGGTAGTTATGACCGGAAGCAAATGCCTTCCATAGAATCTCATCCTTTGAAAAGAAACCGGAAAATATGGGGAAACCGGAAATCGCCAGTGTGGCTACCAGAAATGTCCAGTAGGTAACCGGCATGAATTTTCTCAAACCGCCCATGTTCCGAATATCCTGAGGGTCTTTGTCATGGACGCCCGCGTGGTGATACGCATGGTGCATGGCATGAATCACAGATCCGGAACCCAGAAAGAGTAGTGCCTTGAAAAAAGAATGGGTAATGATGTGGAAAAATCCGGCTACAAATGCGCCGACCCCAAGCCCGAGAAACATGTATCCAAGCTGGGAAATGGTGGAGTATGCCAGTACTTTTTTTATGTCATTCTGCACGGTTCCGATTGTCGCTGCAAACAGTGCCGTGATACCGCCTACCCAGGCAACGATCAACAGTGTGTTTGGCGTCAACTGGAACAGAAAGTTCAACCGCACGATCATATAGACACCGGATGTGACCATTGTTGCCGCATGGATCAAAGCAGAAACCGGTGTCGGGCCGGCCATGGCATCCGGCAACCACACGTAGAGCGGAAGCTGGGCTGATTTGCCTACGGCGCCGACAAAAAGCAGCAGGGTCGCTACGGTAATCAACCCCGTGGTCAATTCAGGAGCCAGATGATTGCTTAAGATTACCTCCTGCATTTGCGGAAACTGGAGGGTCCCAAACAGATAGAACAGCAGGAACATTCCAAGGAGAAATCCAAAATCACCAATTCGGTTGACGAGAAAAGCTTTTTTCCCGGCATCAGAAGCAACCTTTGTGGTGTAGTAAAATCCGATTAACAGGTAGGAACAGAGGCCCACCCCTTCCCATCCGACAAACATGAGCAGAAGATTGTCCGCCAGTACAAGGGTCAGCATGGCAAACATGAACAGATTCAGGTACGAAAAATATCTGAAATAACCCTCTTCCTCCGCCATGTACCCAACGGAGTAGACATGAATAAGGAACCCGACTCCCGCAACCATAAGTGTCATGGTTCCGGAAATTCGGTCAAATAGGAACGCAAAATTTACATGAAATCCACCAACATTCAGCCAGGGGAATAGAATATTGTGAATCCCCTCTTCCGACAGCGCGGGGGTTGCCATCATATGGACGTAAAGAGCAACCGCAAAGGCGAAGGAACCAAAAATGGTCAGGTTTCCAATCCATGAGATTACTTTCTTTGGCATCCTGGACCCGAGCAGTCCATTTATCAGAAATCCTGCCAGGGGAAGTGTCGGTATCAGCCAGACGTAATTAGTCATCCCATCACCCCTTTAACAGCTTCATGTCATCCACCTGGATGCTCTCTTTCAGTTTGAACCATGCCACAACCAGCGCCAGCCCGACAGCTGCCTCTGCCGCAGCAACGGCAAGGATAAAAAACACAACGATCTGGCCATCAACATTTCCCAGGTAGCGGGAAAACGCCACAAAAGACAGGTTCACAGAATTCAGAACAATTTCTATACTCATGAAAATTGTGATGATGTTGCGACGGATCAGGATTCCGACGATCCCGATCGTAAACAAAACAGCGCTCAATATCAGATAGTCAATTAACGGTATCATGTCACAACCTCTTCTTAGAAATGAAAACCGCAGAAATCATCGCTGCTATCAGCAGTATTGAAATGATTTCAAACGGCACAAAATATCTGGAAAACAGTACATCTGCCAATTGCTCCACATTACCTTTCATCCCGCCAATCGGAGACATCTTGTCGTGGGCCATGACAATCTTGCTCGAAATGAAAGTGAAGTACACTCCCCATCCAATCACAATAGCCGCCAGAGTGGACAGCCCCGTAACCCATTTCGATCGCTTCTTGTCCAGTTCCGTGTGCTGATTTAACAGCATGATCACAAATAAAATCAAGACGATGATCGCTCCGGAATATACAATCAGCTGCATGGCTGCAACGAATGGGGCGGAAAGCGTGACGTAGAGACCAGCTACCGCGACAAAACATAATAGCAAGTAAAGACCGCTGACGATGGGTCGAGCACTTGTTACCACCATAATGGCAGAAAAAATCGCCAGAAAACTCAGAACATAAAATGCAATTACCATTTTTCCACCCCGTTAGTCCATCTTCTTTTTTGGCGTCTTTACCAGCTCTTCCATGGTTATCAGACCCTCTTCCCTTGAAAGTTGGGTAATTTCATACTCATTGGTCAGAATAATCGCGTCTTCGGGACAAGCTTCTTCACAGTATCCACAGAAAATGCATCTGTGCAGATCAATTATGAATTGTTTCGGGCGCTTTTCCCGGGGATATCCTTCATCAAGGTCATCAATGTCCTCTGCTTCAATGAAAATTGCGTCTGCCGGACATGCTGTGGCACAGCAGTAACAGGCAACGCATTTGATTGAACCATCCTCACGGGTATTTAACCTGTGAAGGCCACGGTACCACTCGGGAAGGTCCTTTTTTCTTTCAGGGAATTCAACTGTGTACCGGTTTGAAGGCCGTGTAAACAGGGTTTTGAAGAAGTGTTTGATGGTAATTCCCATTCCCACAATAATAGCCGGCAGATACAGGCGATCCCAGAATGACAGTTTGACTTCTTTCTTCATTCTCTACCCCCTGTACGCCAGAAATATTGCAACCACAACCATGTTCACCAGTGACAGTGGAATCATTACTTTCCAGCCAAGCCGCATCAGTTGATCATAACGGAATCGGGGCAAGGTCCAGCGGACCCAGACAAATATCCAGAGAATGAATATAAGCTTCATCAGGAACGCCAGGATGGAACCCCATATCCACTGGTCCAGCCAGGGGAAGTGCCATCCTCCAAGGTAAAGAGTCACAAACAGTGCCGCGGCTGTAATCATGTTGGCGTATTCAGCCAGCGCGAACATGGAAAATTTCATACTGCCGTACTCGGTGTGGTACCCGATAATTTCAGATTCGCCTTCCGCAAGGTCAAAGGGCAATCGATTTGTCTCTGCAAACATAGCCACAAAGAACACGAGTGCTCCAAGGAACTGCGGGACCACGTTCCATAGACCTGTCTGGGCCGAAATCACTTCATCAAGTTGTAGACTTCCGGTTGAAAGAACAACCCCGACTACTGCCATTGTCATCGCCAATTCGTAGGAAATCACCTGCGCGGAGGCGCGCATTCCGCCAAGGATGGACCACTTGTTGTTGGAAGCCCATGAGCCGATGATAATTCCGTAGACTCCCATGGACCCGATGGCCAATATGTAGAGCACACCAATATTCGTAGCAGGTGGGAGAATGCTGAGAAAATAATTGACCCCATTTACGTCAAACGGACGGCCAAACGGGATAGCCGCAAAAGTCATTGTGGCTGGAATGAACGCAATAATCGGGGCAATCACAAAAAGTATTCTATCCACATTGTCAGGAATCACATCTTCTTTGAAGAAGAACTTAATTCCATCGGCAACCGGCTGTGTCAAACCCATGATGCGGAACTTGCCAAACAGTGCGACACGGTTGGGCCCCACCCGGTCCTGAATGAAAGCTGCGCCACGCCGTTCCACCCATGTTCCGATAGCCACCATAGTTAGCACGATGATGAATACCGCCACCACTTTCACAATCATGAAAACTTCCGGGGTCAACAGTTTTGCCATCATAGTTCCACCCCTTCCTGTCCAATCTTGTCATAGTCCAGTTCAATCCCGAGTTTTTCTTTTGAAAACTTCCTCAACAGACTTTCCGGTCCGCTGAAGTCTTTACCGAACAACCATTTCCATAGTGGTTGAACCGATTCGGGATAGCCAAGCCCCCCGGTTGAGCGTTGAATTCTCTTTCCCGAATTGATGAAGCAGCCGTCCTCTTCCAGGAACATGGGAGCAGGAAGTGCCAATTTAGTATTTTCGCTGAATTCCGACCGCTCCACCTCAAATACGATGCTGTATTTTGCCCTTTTCAGCAGGGAAAGTATCTTCACAAGGCTGTTGTCCCGAATGGAGCCAATACTGTGCAGTACAAGCACAACATCGTAATCAGAAGTTTCCATGTCTGTAACCTTCGGGATTTCCAGCAATTTCATCATGTTGTGGTTTGGTGCTTTTACCTTCTCTATGAACAGAGCCGGCTCCGGAAGGTCTTTGCGATAGGGAGAGGGACGAAAAAGATCGTACCCCATTTTCTCAGCCAGCAAAATTGCCGCATAGTTTTCTTCGACAGAAACAAGCGGTGAAAGGACAACGGCACCAGCAGATTTACTGCTCAATGCTTCTTTCAGAAATGACCCGGCCTCTTCCGTTGTTACGGTTTCCCCATCCAGTTCGGGATGGAGCAGACGTTCTTCTGTTTTGTTATAGTTGCTGTAGGAATATCGTCCCTCATCACAAATGAAAAAACGCCGCATCGAATAGTTGTTCGCCGAGATGAATCGGACTACCGGTCCCAGGTTGGGATCAAGGGCTGTTTGCCTTGTATGGAGATCTACGTTCAAATTGCAACCGGCTTCACAACCCTGGCAAATAGTCCGTACATGGTCAGTAAGCCAGACCCTTTTCTGGAAGCGAAACTCATTCAATCCCAGAGCTCCAACCGGGCAAATATCTGAGATATTCGAAGCGAATGGATTATTGTCCAGGCCTTCCGGATCCACGCAGGTGATATGCGTATGAGCGCCCCTGTCAACAGTGGTCAATTCGTGGGTCTCTGTTACCTCATCCAGAAAGCGGATACAACGGGTACAGAGAACGCAACGGTTATCGTTCTTATAAATTTTTTCAGAGACTTTCTCGACCTTGTGCCGTTCTTTGGGAAAAATGCTTCGTCGCTTGTCAATTCCGTAGTCAAAGTTGTAATCCTGAAGATCACATTCCCCGGACTTGTCGCAAATGGGGCAATCCACCGGGTGGTCGAGCAAAATAAACTCCAGAACTCCCCTTCGGGCTTCCTTTACAAGATCTGAGTCCGTCAGGACTTCCATATCCTTCTGAACCAGGGTTGAACAGGCTGTCATCAGCTTGGGCATCCCCTTTACTTCCACCAGACACATGCGGCAGTTTCCTGCAATCGACAGGCCGGGATGATAACAGAAATGCGGTATTTCAATATCCAGATTCCGGCACACTTCCAGGATTGTCTGGCCTTCTTCCACGCTGCGCTCTGTATTGTCAATTTTAATGTTAATCATAAACTCACCCGTAAATCGCTACTTTGTTTTCAACCAGGCATTTCTTGTGCTGGATGTGATATTCAAATTCGTCACGGAAACGGTCCAGTGCCCCTTTGACACAGAACACGGCAGCATCTCCCAGAGGGCAAATTGTGCGGCCGATAATCTTCACACAAATGTCATACAATAATTCGATATCGCCCTCCCGGCCATCACCATTTTCGATATTTCGAATGATCTGTGCCATCCACGGGGTTCCTTCCCGACACGGCGTACACTGGCCGCAACTTTCATGGGCATAGAAGTCCGCGAGCCGTGCAAATGCTTCCACGATGCAAGTGTCTTCATGCATGACGATGATTGCACCGGAGCCAAGCATGGAACCCGCCTCTTTCAGGGAATCGAAATCCATTGCAATATCCAGATGTTCCGGTCCCAGTACTGGCGCGGATGATCCGCCCGGTATGATGGCCTTCACTTTTTTACCGTCCAGGATTCCCCCTGCGTGCTCAAAAATAATTTCCCGTAAGGGTGTTCCCATGGGAAGCTCAAAAACGCCCGGGTTGTTCACGTGTCCACTGACCGCATAGATTTTTGTTCCGTTGTTTCTTTCAGGACCAATTGTCAGAAACCAGTTGGCCCCTTTTCGGATGATGTCCGGAACACAGGCTATGGTCTCAACATTGTTAACTGTGGTTGGTTTCCCGAAAACACCCACTTGAGCCGGGAACGGTGGCTTCAGACGCGGTTGGCCGGTGCATCCTTCGAGCGACTGGATCATACCTGTTTCCTCACCACAGATATAGGCACCCGCTCCCAGATGCAAATATAATTCAAAATTGAAACCGGACCCCAGAATATTTTCCCCAAGATATCCGGCTGCATAAGCTTCATCTACAGCTTTCTGGAGCTGATCTGCGATAAACTTGAATTCACCTCGAATGTAGATGTAACCGACTGACGCTCCCATGGCAAATCCACCAATCACCATTCCTTCAATTAACTGATGGGGATTCTCCGACATGATGTAGCGATCTTTGAAAGTGCCGGGTTCTCCTTCATCCGCGTTGCAGAGAAAGTACTTCTGTCTGTCGTCTTTGGGCATGAAACTCCACTTTAATCCGCATGGAAATCCGGCTCCGCCGCGCCCTCTTAGGTTCGATTTCTTAACCTCCTCAACCACTGCTGTCGGATCCATTTCCAATGCCTTCTTGAGGCCCTCATACCCACCCAGCTTGATATAGTGGTTCAGCTCGCGCACATCCGGGTCAATCAGCTGCTTGAACAGAACATATTCAGACATCGATTTCCCCCTTTTTCAAAGACTCTATAAGTGCGTCTGTCTTCTCAACAGTCATGTTTTCAAAATATTGTTCATTTATCTGAATGGTCGGAGCGGTACCACAGGAACCCAGACACTCTACTTCCTGAAGGGTGAACAAACCATCTTTTGTTATTTCCCCTAAATCCACGTCCAGCTTTCTTTTCAAGTGCTGGAAGATTTCACGGGAACCCATCAAAGCACATGAAATATTGGTGCACACCTGAACATGATATTTGCCCACCGCTTTCTTGTTATACATGGTGTAAAAGGTGGCAACGCCCATCACATGGGCCACCGGCAACTCCAGAGCATCTGCGACAACCCGAATGGCTTCTTCCGAAATAAATCCGAATCTCTTCTGAGCCAGATGAAGAGCGGGCAATGTGGCTGCCTTTTTGTCAGGATAAAGCTGGCAGATGGCCTCAATTTCTTTCATGTCCTGGTCAGTGAATCTTAATGCCATATCCCCCTCCTACCTGTCCAGCTCACCGGCAATAATGTTTAAACTGCCGAGAATTGCAACAGCGTCTGCTACCATGTGCCCTTTCACCTGTTCATCAAAAGATGAAAAAATAGGAAAACAGGGGGGCCGTACCCGGATTCGATATGGTTTGCTTCCACCATCCGAAACGATGTAAAATCCCAATTCTCCATTTGCCGCCTCAGTTGCGCTGTACACTTCCCCGACCGGGGTTTTGACTCCCTCCATGACCAGTTTCATGTGCGAGATCAAGCCCTCAATTGTGTTGTAAACATCTTCCTTGGGGGGCAGTGCTATTCTTGAATCCTGAATAATAACCGGTCCCTCCGGGATATTCTCAATCGCCTGTTCCAGAATACGCACAGACTGCCGCATTTCTTCAACACGCACAAGATATCTGTCATATACATCACCGCGGGTTCCGGTGGGAACTTCAAACTCATAATTTTCATACCCAAGGTATGGCTGGTTTTTACGCAAATCCCATTCCAGACCGGATGCCCGGAGACATGGGCCGGTATATCCATACTGAATTGCATCTTCGAGGGAGAATTCTCCAATTCCCCTTGTCCGATCATAGAAAATTCGGTTTCTTGTCAGTAATGCTTCCAGCTCATCTATTGCTGAGGGAAAATCCCTAAGAAAATCCCGAATCATTTGAATGGTTTTGTCATCCAGATCCCGCATTACTCCGCCAATTCTGGTGTAAGACGTTGTTAACCGTGCGCCACTCATTCGGCTGAAAATATCGTAAATCAATTCACGGTATTTGAAGATATACAGAAATACCGTAAAGGCACCAATATCAACAGCATTGATACCTACACACACGATATGATCTGCAATCCGGCCCAATTCGCAGGCAATAACCTCCAACACCTGGGCCCTTGGAGGCGACTGAATTCCAAGGAGTTTCTCAACTGCCAGCGTGTAGCCCACATTATTGTTGATTGAGGATGTATAGTTCAGTCTGTCCGTAAACGGGATAAACTTATGGTAGGTGCGATACTCGCCGAGCTTCTCTACTCCACGATGTAAATATCCTATTTTTGTGTCACTTGCAGCGACTGCTTCACCATCCAGCTCCAGTACTATGTGCAACGTACCGTGGGTAACCGGATGGGAAGGTCCCATATTGACAATCATTCGATCTGTTTTAACGTCTATTTCTTTTTTTATATCAGTCATAGCAGTGTAAATTATCCCCCTCAAGTGGAAATTCTTTTCGAAGGGGATGCCCCTCATAGCTTTCCCACATGAGTATCCGCTTCAGGTTTGGATGGTTTTTGAATCGCACACCAAACATATCGTACACTTCCCGCTCATACCAATCGGCCGTTTTGAAAACAGAACTGACAGACTCCACTTCCGGAAATTCGCCGGAAAGCGGCACTTTCATCACCAGGCGCAGCATCCGTTCCATTGCCAGCATGTTATAGATCATTTCAAAATTTGCTTCCCGTTTGGGATAGTGAACAGCGGTCAGGTCAATCAACATAGAAAAACCATTGTCCCTGAGAAGCTCCATTGCCTCCCGAATCCGAGACGAGTCTTTCAGCAGGACGAAAGTTTCGTCCCGCAATCCAGGCTTGATTTCAACAACGTCACCGAAGTATTTTGTCAGCAGGCCGATAGTCTGTTTCATAATCCATTTTCTCCAATTCTTCATAAAAGGCGGTAATTCTTTCTTTTCTATCAATCAGGGATTCCTGTTCAACCAACTTCTGGATTTCCATAACCCCCCGGATCATATTCTCGGGCCTTGGCGGACAACCGTTCACATACACATCCACCGGTAGAATTCGATCAATTCCCTGC
>PFTO01000189.1:11183-16391 GCA_002789615.1 Acidobacteria bacterium CG_4_9_14_3_um_filter_49_7
CCGTAATACCGGTACCATTTTCCGGGTCACAGTTCCCATCACCATCATCATATCCGATTGCCGGGGAGAAAACCGCATGGCTTCAGCTCCGAACCGGGAAAGATCAAAATGAGAAGCCTGCATTGACATAAACTCAATGGCACAGCAGGCCGTCCCGAAGGGCATCGGCCATAGTGAATATTTACGCGCCCAGTTCACAAGCTTGCTGAGCTGGGTCGTCAACACTGTATTGCCGAATGTAGTCTCTATTCCCATTCCAATGCTCCTTTTCTCCAGACATAGGCGTATCCAACAAGCAAAATAATGAAGAACACAGCCATTTCAACAAGGATGAACTTACCACCGGAAAGGTATTTCCGATACACAACCGCCCATGGGTACATAAATGCTACTTCAATATCGAACAGGATGAAGAGCATCGCAATTACGAAATACTTGACAGAATACCGCTGCCTGGCACTTTCCTGAATCAGAGGCACACCGCATTCGTAGGTGTCCAGTTTGCTGGCCTGATCCCGCTTTGGACCAAGGAGTGCTGAGAAACCAACGATAATGACTGCCACGAGAACTGATAATCCAAGGAGAAGTGCAATCGGCGAAAACAGGTAAAATTCTCCCTCCATTGAGTGACTCCTCCTTAGAAGTTTAGCGGACCATACAGTTTCTTGTACTGAGCAGTTACATCAGCCAGGTCCTTCTTGTCTCTATCATAATTTGCAGGGTACAGCCCCTGTTTCCGCTTGAGTTCCTCTGCTTTCCGGATGCGCTCCTGGAGCTTAAGAATACGGGTCTTCATATTTCTTTTGTTCGCTTGATCTGTGTCTTTGTTCTTCTTCTCAATATCAATATTCTTGCGCAACGTCGCAATGAACGTACTGGCTTCGTTGATTTTCGATCGGATCCCTGAATTTGAGGGGAACTTTGAACGGCCGGATCTCAAAGTATCCATCGCCGTCTCCGCCTGGGTGAGTTTAGATGTTAACGTGTTCTCTTGATTGGCTAAAGCCAGTTGTGCAGTTGCGGTGTATGTGTAAATCACCGCTTCATTTGGCATTTTTGACTTCAATTGACGCAAGATGGGGAGTGCCTTTTCAAAATCCTTGTTACCAACATAACTGGAAGCCAGGCCAAACATTACATACTTGTCGTTGCGGTATCTTCCCGCCATTTTCTCAAAGATGCTGATTGCAGCCACATACTGGCGCAATCCAAGATAAGCATTTCCGAGATTCAACATAAGTCCCCTGTCAGATGAAAAATGTTTCAAGCCGGTCTGGCTCCAGTCAGCCGCCTTCTGATACATTGAGTCCTTGCGATCTCCGGGCATCGTCCTCGCACGGTTCAGGCATACATCCGTCAACAGATTCAAACCGATTTTGTTCCTTGGATCCAATTTCAGAGATTTCTCCAGGGCACCAATCGCACCATCAAGATTGTTGTTTTTTACATACGCATAACCCAATTCATAATATGTCTTCGCTGATTTTGGATCCAGGGCCACGGACTGTAAAAGATCATTTACTGCCTTGGATGACTGCCCGATTTTATTTTCAGCAAATCCTTTAATGTAAAGAAGACTTCCCTGAAGATCGGACGGAGACTGAGGTATGTATTTGTCCGCCAGACTTATCGCTTCGTTGTATTTTCTTTCATTTACGAGAATCTGGGCCTCAAGTGTCTTTATCTTGGCAATGTCGAGAACCTTTGTACGGGATTTCTCAGTAGCTGACTCTGCTTCTCTCAGCATCTGCATTGCCGAAGAGTTGTCTTTCATCTTCATGTAACAGACTGCTGACATATATGCAGGGTAATACCAATATGAACCGTATATTTCCACATCAGCCTGGAATTCAGCCAATGCCTTTTGTGTCTGGCCTTTTTTCAAATATTCCAGCCCTGCCTTGTATTCAGCAGTTGCTGTTCCTCCCAGGAAAAGCAACGCAATTGAAACTGCTACCAACCTTTTCACAATCACACCTCTCCTAATAAAATTTCAGGAACCCGCTTGTCCTTTCAAAATAGACTTGAATCGAACTGCAAGATCTCGGGACGCATCCCGGCCCATACCAAGCATCACTGCCTGGAGTACCGCATTGGCGGTTTCAATCACTGCTTTCTTGTCGTTCATGTCTTCATTTAACCGCAATAAACCGTCCTGAAGCATTTTGTCTATATCTTCAAGTAGCCCCGCTTCAACCCATTTGCTGGTCTCATCTTTAATCTTCAGCAGTTTTGCAACCAGCGGGGGCACCTCTTTCTCTGTTTTCTGTTCGGCGGGAAACCGGGATAGGGTTACCAGACTGTTTATCAGTAGACCATATACCAGTTTGGACGTTTTGAAAGGTGTTTTCCCACACTCGTGGGCAATATCACGAATATTCTTTTCTCCATCTATGTAACGTAGGATGTCCCATTCCGCCGTGTTCAGCGTTCTTTTTTCATCACTTTCTTCAGAGACTACCGGGAAATATGAAAACGAAGGGATTTTCCGCGACAACACCCGCCATTCATCCAGGCGGCGTGCAGATTCCATCAGCAGACTCGTCAGATTACCCTGTATATTTTGAGAATATTCCTTGTCCAACGGTACAAATCTGAAAGCACCATCAAACCAGATAGCAATTTCATATACAGCCTCATCCCCCGACAGGTCTCCCACTCGTGCATGGATAACTTCACCGTCCTGGAGAACAACCTTCCCTATTACGCCTTCATTGTTCCGGAATTCAATAATTCCGGTTTCCTGAGACATATTGGCAAGCTGTAAGATATCCGGGAGTTTCAGTTCTGCCAACGAACCCTGAAGTTTCATTCTTTCCACCTTAAAGGCAAAAAAGCCTTGCCGGCCGAAGCCGGCAAGTTTTTAGCGCCTAAGTTTAAAGTTAACGGTCAATGTTAAAATAACGTCAACCGGTTGTCCCCGTAACTTGCCGGGGGTAAATTTCATCTTTTTCACCGCTCTAATTGCTGCTTCGGGAAATCCAAGTGCACGCAGTGGACCACCGATAACCCGCACATTCCCAACAGTTCCGTCTTTTTTCAGCACAACTTCAAGAATGACATATCCCTGAAATCCCGCCTTCTTGCCCAATTCGGGATAAACAACATTCTGCTGGAGCTGCCCAAGGTCATAAACCGGCCGTGTCAGCCCCGCTGTGCCGTCCCGAATCGGTCCGGTCGGAGCGGGTGGTGCGTCCGGAACACCGATGATGTAGTCATCGTCCATATTGATTTGCTGATCATCGCTTGTTTCAATTGGGACTATCGGCTCAGGTTTATCCGGTGTTGGATCCGGAACCGGGACCTTCTGCATCTTTTTCTGCAGCTGCAATTGTTTCATTTGCTGTTCAGGTGGCGGTCTCAGCACAACGCGCCTCATGATTTTTTCATTCTTCTTTTCTTCTACAAAATTCTTATTCCCAAAATCCGGGATACTCACCCAGATAAGAATAATATGGAAAACCAGCGCAACTAAGAGCGCAATTTTGTAATTCCTTTTGTCGTCTTCCGATTCCCACGCCAAGTCTGAAGCGAGGCTATGGTCATCAGCATAAAGGCCTGAACGAATTAGATCTTCTGCCATCATTCACCTCGCTTATTGATAGCCCCACGTCTCCGCCTCAGCCTGGGTCGGAATCGTGATGGTCAGGTTCGGAATGTTCTTTTCTTTCATCAGCTGGCTCTCCAGCTGCTTCACCACATCCAGTACCGCCACCATAGATTCATATTTGGCCTCGGGGTTGACATAGATAATAATCGGCTTTTTCCAGTTATTACTCAGCTTCGGATACAGGTAATCGTGCAACATTCCCACTGCGTCAATTGATGCAGGGGGTTCCTTGTCTACGGTAAAGGTATTGTCTGCGTTCACCTTGATGTAAACCGAATCTTCCTTTTCAATGTTTTCCTGCGTTTTCTTGTCCTGCTGCGGCAACTGATGTTCAATTCCTTTGGTAGCACTGATTACTGTCGTCAACATAAAGAAGACAATGAGCAGAAAGGCAATATCCGCCATTGACGCGGTAGGGATTTCGGGATTCTCTTTCTTTTTTACAAGTTTCATTTTACCCCCCCTACTCAAACTTCTCTTGCCTGATCTTTAAATCGGTCAGGAATTGAAGGTTCTTGGCGTGTGCCTGTCCCAGCTGGTCCAGTATCTGGTCAACTGTGTGCCACTTCACATTCTGATCCACCTTCAGCACAATCGGCTGTTCGGGATTCTTGGACATCAGATCTACAGCGAAGGAAAGAACGTCGGACTGATCAATGGGATGTGTGTCCTCTTTGCCGTCAGAGACTTTCAGGAAGCCGCCTTCGGTCACAACAATGAATGCGGACCCCTTCACTACCTCGGACCGGACATTGGACCTCGGCAACGTCAAGGAGGTTTTGTCTACCTGGAATACCGTTGTAATCATAAAGAATACAATCAGCAGGAAGGCAATGTCCGCCATTGACGCAGTGGGGATGTACGCATCGACTGTTTTAGTCTTTCCAATTTTCATTATAACTCCCCAGCTTTACTGAATGGTCTCAATTTCTCCGAAAGTTTCCACCAATACGTTTGAAGCAGATTCGATTTCACGGATAAACCCACCGATCTTTGCTGTGTAATAGTTGTAGAACAACAATACGGGAGCGGCGACAATCAACCCACCTGCAGTGGTGATCAAAGCTGTGGAAATACCTTCAGCAACCTTGGCGGGATCGTTCAGTTTGGACATTGCGTCAAAAGACGCGATCATGCCGACAACGGTTCCAAGGAACCCAAGCATCGGTGCCAGGTTAGAAACAGATGCCAGGATGCCGAGGCCTCTTTCCATCCGTGCGATCTCGTGAACCGCAGCATTTTCCATTGCCTTTTCGATGTCATCCTTCGGTCGACCGTACTTCAAGAGACCGGATTTCAAAATGGCGGAAATGGGTGAACGGTAAGATTCGCAAACCTCAATCGCTGCCTTTACATTCTTCTTCTTCAGTGCGCTTCTCAACTTGCCGAGGAGCTCAGACGTGTTGATTTTGGCCTTGTAGAACGTAATGCCTCTTTCAATGATTACAACCAATGCCGCAATTGAAAATGCAGCCAGCACCCACATAATCCATCCACCCTGATCCATGTATTTCATGATCGAGTTAGTAAAAACACCCACAGAACCGTACCTCCTGTTTCTTAATTTCGTAATTCAGAATTGAATTTGATTCCAGTTG
>PFTO01000189.1:16455-23015 GCA_002789615.1 Acidobacteria bacterium CG_4_9_14_3_um_filter_49_7
CGCCTCACCTCCTTATGCTATTTCTGCACAAAGCAACACCCTTTCTACCATAGCCGTCAGGGCAAATCAAGAGCTTTCAGTTGCCCGCTCCAGTTGCTTTCACATCTTTAGTACCCTTCGGCCACTTCGTCGCCCACACCTGTCCATTTACGTCGAACCAGATGGCAACAGCCTTGTTCATGCTGGGTTCTTTGTAGAACCAGCCATGGACTGTCCGCTTGTATTTGTCTGTCTTTGTCTCTTTACGGAGGGGATACCCCGCAATCTTCGTAACTTCATCCATGTACATGTGTTTCTTGATCATATTAAACTCATCTCTGGTCATGAACTCCCAATTCTCAAACTGGGCCTTCATCTTTTTTGCCTCATCATTGTTCGGTGAAAACTGAAGGACATTGTCCACAATTTCAATTGCTTTCTTATACTTTGCCTGCTTTGCCCATGCCATCGCATAGTACATCTGCACATTATCCATCATTGCGTTGGCTTCCGGGTTGTTCGGTGCCTTAGAGAGCAGCAATTGCACTTTCCCGGAAAGCTGAGTCATGAGGTCATCTTTGTCCTTTTCCGTCTCAGCAGCGTCAAATTTGGCCTTCAGATCCTGCAGTTCAGTCAATGACTTATTTAGTTCTTCAGGAGAAATTTTACTTTCCTGATTTTCTGCCGCCTGATCCTGGCTCGCACCCTTGTTGTTACATGCCATCCATCCCCCAACGCTCATGATAAGAAGCAGTATCACAAAAAGTTTCCGCATGAATCCCCTCCTGGTTATTTTCTACTTCAAAACTATACCAAATCCCACACTTTTATCATAGGGTTTTCTATGCAATGTTTCAACGCCACAACCTCCCACCTTCTGCGGACATTTAATAGAAAGTTTCGAAAAATCAGGTTCACCCGGGACCTCTCATCTGTTAAAATGTTATCGTTTTTGAAACAGGAGGGATTATGTCTGAACAAACCATCACAAAAGCTTCAATCGACGGCAATACTGCTGCGGCGAGAGTAGCCCACGCAATGAATGAAATTATTGCGATTTATCCGATCACTCCATCCTCCCCCATGGGAGAGATTTCTGATGTCCTGTCTTCTCAGAACAAGAAAAACATCTTCGGCCAGGTTCCAAGGGTTTACGAGATGCAGTCGGAAGGCGGGGCATCAGGTGCAGTTCATGGCGCATTGACAGCTGGATGCCTGACGACAACCTTTACGTCATCCCAAGGTTTACTACTGATGCTTCCAAACATGTACAAGATCGCCGGTGAACTGACTCCAACCGTATTCCATGTTTCTGCCCGGACGGTTGCCACCAACGCACTGAGCATTTTCGGTGACCATTCCGATGTCATGTCTACAAGAGAAACTGGATTTTCGCTGATCGCATCCTCCAATCAACTGGAAATCCAGGATCTGTCCTGTATCGCTCAGGGAACTTCGCTGGAAGCCATGGTGCCGGCATTGCAGTTCTTTGACGGATTCCGGACCAGCCATGAGATTCGTCGGGTTGAACTCCTTTCGGAAGACATCATGCGGGCCATGGTAGAGATGAAGTATATCAACCGCATGCGGAAACGAGCTATAAACCCGGATTATCCCACGCTACGGGGAACCGCTGAAAACCCGGACATTTTCTTTCAGAATCGGGAAGCTCAGAATCCTTACTATGACAGATTCCCTGCAATCTTTGACAAGTACTGCGAACGGTTTGAAAAGTTAACCGGCCGCCGCTATCATGCTTTTGATTACGTCGGCGCAAAAGACGCAGACGCTGTTGTGGTTATCATGGGATCCGGCAGTGACACCGCTGAGGAAACAGTTCGGAAACTCAATGATCAGGGTTACAAAACAGGGGTTATCAAAGTTCGTTTGTACCGGCCTTTTGATCGTGAACGATTCTTCAAGGCCCTCCCGAAGACGGCCAGAAAAATTATTGTGCTCGATCGCACCCGTGAGCATGGTTCCATCGGCGAGCCACTCTACCTCGACGTTGTGGCAGCAGTGGATCAACAAATCAAGCTGGGCCTGATGAAGTGTAGTGAGAAACCGGGAATCCTTGGGGGGATTTATGGCCTTTCGTCAAAGGAATTTACTCCGGCTATGTTGAAGGGTGCATTTGACTACATTATTCAGACACCGGAAGACAAAACAATTAACCATTTTACACTGGGCATTGAAGACGATGTGACCCACCGCTCCCTCCCCTATGATGAATCTTTCGACGCCGAACCGGCAACAGTTTACAGGGCAAAGTTTTTCGGACTCGGCTCCGACGGGACAGTCGGTGCAAACAAGAACTCGATCAAAATCATTGGTGATGTAGCAGGTAAGAACGCCCAGGGCTATTTTGTGTACGATTCCAAAAAGGCCGGTGGAATTACAGTCAGTCATCTCCGGTTCTCCGATGAGCCCATCCTCTCCCCCTACCTCATCACAAAACCGGATTTTGTTGCCATTCACAAAAAAGAATATATTGGCACACTTGACGTACTGAGAGGCATTAAGGAAGGTGGCACAGTATTGATCAATAGCATAGAAACACCTGACAAAGCGCTGAGCCGCTTCCCCAGAAAAGATGTCGAAACCATCATCCGTAAAAAGTTAAAGGTTTATATTATTGATGCCCATAAACTGGCGTTTGAAATCGGCCTCGGTGAACGTATTAATGTCATTATGCAGACCGCATTTTTTAAACTGACAGGAATTCTTCCAGAAGATAAGTTCAAGAACGCGATTGAAGACTCCATCCGGAAGACTTATTCAAAAAAAGGTGAAAAAGTTGTCAACCTGAACATCGAAGCCATGAACAAGGGCCTTGCTGAGCTTCGTGAAGTTCCAATTCCTGCCACAGTTAAAGATTTCACTGATTCTGACTGGCACATTAGCGTTGAACAGGGAGATAAAGAAAATGAAAGTTTCATCAACGATGTAATTAAGCCGGTTATGCATTTTGACGGCGATACCATTCCAGTCAGTAAGATTCCTGCGGATGGCATATTCCCCACCGGTACTACCCGGTACGAAAAACGTTCCATTGCCGTCCGTCTCCCCAACTGGAACCCCGACAACTGCATTCAATGTGCCCAGTGTGCCTTTGTCTGCCCCCATGCGGCAATTCTTGCCACCGTGGACCATGCGGATGACATCACATTGCCGGAAGAAAAATACCAGACCTTGAAATTCAATCACAAAGACAATAAGGAAGGCAAATACCGGTTCCGGATTCAGGTTGCACCGGATGACTGCACCGGCTGTGGTGTTTGCTTCAATGTCTGCCCCGGAAAGAGGGGTGAAAAAGCGCTGAACATGGTACAGAAAGAGACCATTCTGGAACCGCTGCGGGAAAGCTACAATGAATTCATGAAGCACCGCCATTCACCGGAAGAATTTATCAGCGACAAGACAATTCGCACCATTATGCTGGAGCAACCTCTTCTTGAGTTCTCGGGAGCATGCCCCGGCTGTGGTGAAACCCCATACGTCAAGCTGATGACCATGCTCCAGGGTGACCATGTAATTCAGGCAAACGCCACCGGCTGTTCTTCTATCTGGGGGGGCACAGCACCCACCATTCCGTTCTGCCGGAATAGTCGGGGTGAAGGCCCCGCGTGGGGTAACTCACTATTTGAAGATAACGCCGAGTACGGCCTCGGTATGCGTCTTTCTGTGGATCATCTCAACGGCATCGCCTTTGAACTGAGGGAAAAACTCTTGACCGCAAGCTCCACCAAACCGGATGTCCTGGAAGCATTGAACCAGGTCGCCCCGCTGGAAGAACAGCGCGGAAACCGGGAAAAAGTAAACCAGACACGCAATGCAGTGGATCAGCTGAAGAGCCTGCTGACGGGTTATTCTGACGAAAGCCTGGAAGGGCAATTGCTGGAACACGTCAGCTACCTGAAGTACAAAGCTGTCTGGATTGTCGGTGGAGATGGTTGGGCATATGATATTGGCTACGGCGGTCTTGACCATGCACTGGCATCGGCACAGGACATCAACGTTCTGGTACTGGACACTGAAGTATATTCCAACACAGGGGGACAGCGCTCCAAATCTACTTTCATGGGTGCAGTCGCCAAATTCGCTGCCCTGGGGAAAGAGGTTCAGAAAAAGGATCTTGGCATGATGGCCATGTCCTACGGCAATGTTTATGTAGCATCCGTTTCCTTTGGGGCCGATAGAAACCAGACCCTGAAAGCTATGCGGGAAGCTGCAGCTTATCCCGGTTCATCTATCATCATTGCCTATTCCAACTGTATTGAACACGGAATCAACATGGAAAAAGGCCCGGAACATTCGCAACTCGCTGTGGATTCCGGGTACTGGATACTCTATCGTTACGATCCGCGACTGGCTGCCGAAAAGAAGAATCCACTCCAAATCGACAGCAAAGAGCCCACGAAACCACTTCTGGACTTTTACATGGGACAGCGCCGCTTTCAAATGTTGATGGAATCTCATCCGGATGTGGCACAGGAATACCTCGATAGCGCTTCCCGGTTTGTCCGAAACCGTTACCGCCATTACAATCATCTGGCAGAAATGTCCTACGATGATTTTGAGGCATAGCCTGTAATTTATTATGAACCTGAATGGGGCCGGTTTTTAACCGGCCCCATTTCTTATCACTACCATCCCAACGCATAGAGGACTGTCCCATGCAGATTTCTGTTGACCTTCATTCCCATTCCGGTTATTCGGGCGGTGTGGGGAAAATTATTCTGGGAGATATCGCCGAAACTATGTGCATGAAGGGAATTGCTGTCTTCGGGACAGGGGATTGCCTTCATCCCGGCTGGAACCGGCATCTCCGGGAAACGTTGATGGAAAGTACTGCCGGCATTTATGAACTCCCGAATTTCCCCGGTACAGGTTTTGTTCTTCAGAATGAGATGGTTCTCACTGCACCGCTGTTACCGGGATCCAGAAACCGGAAATCGGTTCACATGGTATTTCTATACCCGAGTTTTCAAGCCACTGACTCTGTCATCAAGTTGCTGGACAAGTACGGTGTAAAAAACACCATTGGCCGACCATTTGTGAAGCTGGAATCACCTGTTGAGGTCAGCCGGTTTCTCGAAAACGTGATGGATGCCGCACCTGGAACACTTGCATTCCCAGCCCATGTCATGACCCCGGACGGCATATATGGTTCTAATAATCCCATTACTTACATGGAAGATTTCTTCGGTGATTTTTCAGGGAAGATTAAACTCATTGAAACCGGGCTCAGTGCTGATCCTGAAATGCTCGATCGGATCCCGGAATGTCGCTTCATGAACTTTATCAGCAACAGCGACTGTCACTCAGCAGCCCTGAATCGGATTGGCCGGGAACTGACCATCCTTGAAGTGAAAACCCGCGATTTCTTCGGTATACGTGCGGCTCTTACCAGGAAAGGGGGCATCCAGGCAACTTATGAATTTAATCCCCGTGAGGGGAAGTACTTTGGAACCGGCCACAGAAAAGGAAAAGAAGGGCATTCCCACGAAAGCTACCGTGTGAAATGTGGAACAGATGTTCCAAAGCACTGTCCTGTGTGCGGCAAACCCCTCACGATAGGTGTTATGGATCGGGTACTGGAACTGGCCCACACGCAGAGTTTTTCTGAAAAAAACGAACCACCAATCCGAAATTTCCATCATCTTGTCCCACTGGTAGAGGTGATCGCAGCCGGTCTTGGCCAGAGGTCCGTAACAGGGAAAAGAGTACTATCCCCCTATAAAATGGCTATTTCACAGTGCGGAAATGAGGTGGCGTTGTGGGAGTTTCCCGCTTCTGAACTGATGAAACGCCTTCAAAGCCTCCCGGAACAGGTAGTGGCATGTATTCTTGCTGTCCAGGCAGGTCATTTTACATTTGACCCGCCGGGATATGATGGGGAATACGGGAAACTGAAACTTGAGCCATTTGATTCTCAGGAAAACATTAAAGCAGGTACTGACGAAGCATTTCAGGATGGCCTGTATAAATCCTCACAGTCATCGTTCCGGTAAATCGGACAAATCGCTGCTTTGCCCGAACCAATTCTGCAGCGGGTGCTTTCACCTGGAGATATGGGCCGCCAAACCACCCATTCCCTTCCGACATTTCCCATTGATTGATTTTATTCCTTGGCAACTCAATATAGAGTTTCCTGAATTGATATAGCTGAATCCCGGAACTGTTCGCCGTGAGTGCCAGACTGACAATCTGAGTTTTGCCCGTAACTTTCAACAAAACAGACGCGTTCTCTTCCGTGTAAAAGGGTTGAAGCGCATTCATCTGTTCCAAATTTGGCAATCGACCCATTTTTCTGTTTACAATGCTTGAGAACCAGATGGCCACCAGAGCAATGCTCAAAGGCAATAACAGAAAGAAAAGAATCGGCTGGCAGAAAACGAAATAGCTGTCCCGACAGACTGAAGACAATTCTGACTGGAAAGCCGGGCCCAGCAGATTCTGCCCGTCCACTTTGAGGGATAAAACAACGCGAAAAAATAGAGAAGCGTAGGTTTTTAGAGATCGGCCAGTGTAAAAGGAAAGCCAGTATGCTGTATTATCATGATTAAAAAAATACGTGA
>PFTO01000152.1 GCA_002789615.1 Acidobacteria bacterium CG_4_9_14_3_um_filter_49_7
TTTTCATCCGTAATGACCTTAAAATCTCCCTTCAGAACCGGGCGAAGCTCCAGCTTGCCCTTGCTGTCCTTGGTGGTGGTATGTTCTTCCGCGTAGAGTTCTTTGATGATGCTCACCAGGTCAGCCGCCTTGGAATTCTCCGCGTGGTAGATGAATATCTGTGCTTCTCCCACCTCAGATTCTTTCTCAAATTTGTCGGACCAGAACTTTACTTCATCCACCACTTCCTGCAACGATGTGACGCACAACAGTGCATTCAGTTCCTTGATGGGGGCAATGTAGTATTTGTCTGCGGATAGCCCTCCGTAGCCCTTGAAAATATCTGTGATGTTCTTGGTGACCTTTTCGGCGTCCGCGTTCTGGAAGCGGATCAACACCATTTTCTTATTCTTGAATATATCCACGTCAAAGAGGGAGATGACATTCATAATTTTCCGGGCATAGGGCAGGCGGTCTACGATTACGACAGTTGAAGTAACCGGATCCTCGACAATTTTCCCACCGGTGGAAACAAATTCCTTCAGTATCGGGGAGAGATCCTTAGGGGATACAAAATGCAAAGGAATCACCTGGGTCACCCATCCTTCCCCGATCTGATCCGGCCCAATTTTGTTCCCTACATAAATCGGTGCTCCCAGCTTGTAGTCCGCCCCTTTTGTGGGGACGAAGTAAACAATCCCATTCCTGTTGACCATGGCCACGTCATAGATAGACACGAGGAGATGCAGTATATTTTCTACACCCATACCCTCCACAGTGGAATTCAGGCGAATATTGATCCCCTTGTCCGGTACAGCCGGATCAATCACATAGTTCCAGTGTCTATAGTCGGCCACAATCTTAATTACTTCCCACAAACTGGCGTCTTGGAGGTTCAGAAGCGGAAATGCTTCCTTTTCCTTTTTTACGGCCGGATTGCCGCTTTTCCCCGTCTCATTCAGGGGCTTTGATACCATCTGGCTGGCACTTGTCGCCCCTCCCCGTTCAATCACCTGATAGTGGGACTTTTCGGGCTTCGACATTTCAATTTCTGTCTGCTGGATCGGCTTCTTCCCTGCCATTGCCCGTTCAATCTCGTTCTTGGGAACGGGCTTCGGGGGCACAGTACAGGCTGTCATCAAAATCATCAAAAAAATGGGCGTCAGTTTCCTCATCTTATATCCTCACTTATTAAAATGGTGTAGATTTGCGTGCCTTTTTCGGTTCTTTCTTTGCTTTCCCGGCGGCTCGGCTGCTACCGAATGGTGTGCTTGCACCGCCACGTCGAACTGCACCCGATTTCTCGGGCTGCCTTCGAACAGCCGGATTCCGGCGGGGTGCTGTTACTTTTCGTTCCACAACCTGGGGGCCGGCATGAGAAGCTTCCGCCCGGGCCACTCCACCGCCATAGGCACCGCTCGTTTTCGGTACGTTTTTCATTTTGTTCTTGGAATCCACATTCATCTTGTATTTCTTGCCCTCGAATACAATTGTCACTTCTTCAGGGAGAATCTGGACGATTTTCGCTGTGGTGCAGTTGTCTCCCGTTTTGAATGACCCGCTGATAACCTTGTGGCTGTTTTCATCTCGATATCTGAATATGGCCCGCTGATAACTTCCGATGGTGACAATGCCATCCAGAATCGGGATATCTTTCGGCAAGGCCTCTTCAACCGGTTCTGAAGCGTCCTCCACAGTCTCTGCCTGCCCACGCTGAGGATCAAACAGGTTCTTCTTGATGATCTCATCCGCAGTCTGGGAAACTACCGGCAGTGACACCAATAGAATCAGCAATAACAAGTTTATGGTTTTCACGATTTCTCCTTCCGGGACAAGCCGATTACGGTCACTGTCGCCTCATATCCCCTGTAGTGTTTCAGTGAGATTTCACTGGTAGCGACCAGTTCGGGGGCCTTTTGAATCGCTTCCAGAAAACGGATAATGGCATCGTAGTCCCCCTTGACTGTAATCCTTGCCCCGATCAGCCGATATCCGAATTTCTCGTCCTTGGATCGTTCTTTGTAAGTGTTGGTAACGGTCAACCCCTGGGCCTTGGCCAATTTGTTTGCCAGTTCTTCCAGAGCAACCTGGGCAAGTTCCACAGAATCTCCCTCCAATGCCTGATCACCAAATTGTTCAATCTCCTTCTTGTATCTGCTGATTTCCGACTCCATTCCCTTGGCTTCCTGAAGTTTTTGAGTCAATTTCACCAGATTGGCGGTCAGCGTGCTTTTTCTTTTTGTCAATTCTCCATAGCTGTCTCTCAGAGGGAATACCACGAGGTTCAGGAAAATCACCAGAATCACAACGGAAATCCCCAGTTTGATTGCTCTTTTTTCAGACCGTT
>PFTO01000123.1 GCA_002789615.1 Acidobacteria bacterium CG_4_9_14_3_um_filter_49_7
GGCGCCTGTTTCTCCTCTATCACCTCCCTTGCGGCAGTCGATTCCCGTCCCGCCCGATGAGGAACAGCCGGTATGGAGCATGAGGATCGTTGGCAGGATGATGTCGGCGGACCTGTAGCTTCGCACACGTTCGATCTTCTCGTTTATTCTCATTCTGGCCACCTTTTTGCTTAGTGTTTTTGCTGTCTAATGCAAACATTATACTAAACCTTAAGGTGACCGTCTTGTTTTCATGCGGATTTAGGGTGTTTGGCTGCGAGATAAACGGGCAGCTTTCTGATTTTTCTTTCGCACACCTGTCTGTCAGAAAGTGATGGATAACTGGAGTTGAATGGATGTGGCTCTGATGGTTTGCGTTTCAGTGTCCCTTAAGTGGGTTGTTTGGTATCGGGTGATTTCAAGTCCTGCATGGAGATGGTCCGAAAAGTTGTATCGCGAGCCGACGGAAAGACGATGGTTGTCTGTCAGGACGTTTTCCGGTTGGTGGAGGCGCAAATGTGTTTTTGAGCCATTGGTCAGCGAAAAGGTTCCAAGACCCACCCAGGCTTGCATGTTCCCTGCCTGGAAGAGAAGTTCGGTCAGTCCGCCGGTGGTGGAAAATTCATATGCATGGCCATCTGCCAGAAGAATGCAGTCAAACAGAATATCGGTTGTGAAAAACTGAGATCCGGCTTTTGCACGGAACCCGGAAATCAGCCAGGAAATCGATTCTGTGATGGGAACATTCACTTCAGCCATGATTGCGGCAGGATGAAAGTGTTGATCGGAATCCAGCATCATGTCCCCGGTATGGCCTGCAAATTTCCCGGTTCCCCATGTTAAATCAAAGAGAAGTGCCCATTCCACAGCCGGGCGTTTCGATGAGAATTGCTGTCCACCCATACTGCCGTTCTGTGCCGGTTCATCGGTAATAGAAACGGCCACAGTGAAATGATCTTTCAGTTTGTGCCCGATCTGAAGCTGGTTCTGATTTGCCTTTGCACCGGTCTGAATACCGCCGGCCGAGTAAAAGCCGTCGTAATTCAATGTGGTTTCCCCAGTTGCCACAAGGCTTTCGGCTTTACCGGCAAGAAAGTACCAGTTCCCCTTTTCTATTCGTATCCAAGCAGTTACAATTTCGAAATCATTTTCTCCCATGAAGTCAAAAGAGGCCTCAAAGGTCGTTTCCATGCCGTTTGCTCTTCCCAGTGAGCCGGAAAGGCTGAACCAGCTTTCGTTTACTGTGGATGTGAAATCGCTGCCGCTGTCGGTTGCGTAGTGTGCAAACTTTCCGTCGGTGTTGTGATTCTGGAAAAGGTCGGTGATGATTCCACCATGTATGTTGATGTTTTTTTGGATGTTCGGAGATTCTGCCCGACAAAGAAGGGGAGAGAGCCCTAATATCACCAGAAAAAAGATAATCCTTACGAGTTGGGAAATAAATGTCGCTCTGTCCGGCTGGTGCTGCCAGTTATCTTTTTGAAAATGTTTCACTGTGACCTCCATGTAAATTCTGTCCCGAGATTAGGCACACCTTATTCTATCTTCTAATGGGAGCATGTCAAGGGGAATACTCATGTATAGCAGTCATATAGTTAACAGAATAATGAAAGAAAAAGTTGATATTGTGCCTTTTTATGAAAATTTTTATTGACAAAAGATAGGTCTACCTATACTTTTGTAAAGTGGATAAGGAGGTGACGTTATGTTGACCCATACCGCAGAAGATTATCTTGAAAGAATTTATCTGCTGTCTCTGAGACTGGGCAGCGTGAAAACTTCGGATATTGCAAATGAGTTTGGCATTCGCACGCCGTCGGTTATTTCTGCATTGAAGCTTTTGAAAGAGAAGGGCTTTGTTCACTATCAAAAGTATGGTGCCGTGGTCCTGTCCGAGAAGGGGATGGAAAAGGCGTTGGACGTGTATGACCGTCACAAGACCAGTTATCGCTTTCTTCGGTTCGTTCTGGGTGTACCGGATAGCACCGCTTCATCGGACGCCTGTGGGATGGAACACGTGATTTCATCTGAGACTGTGGCTGCCATGAAGGATTTTTTCAGCTTTCTTACTTCTAAGAAAGACGAAGGAGTCGATATTCAGAAAGAGTTTCAAGAAGTTCGGCGGAAAAGGTTAGGCTCAGGGAATGAAAAGGAGAAACGGGGCGAAAATATTGGCGAAGATTGCCCCCTCAGCGTAGTGAAAGACAGAATTCCCTGCAAGGTTTTGAAGCTGAACGGGACCCGGGAGGTAAAGCGGCGGCTACTGGACATGGGGGTTATTCCCGGTGAGACGGTAGAGATTCGAAACCGGGGGCCGATGGGATTTCCCATTGAGATATTGATTCAGGGCTATGTGTTGACGCTCAGAAAGGACGAGGCTGAATTCGTGATTGTGAGGGAGGAGTAGATGGTGCCGCTGACTTTTATGGAATCGGGAAGTCTTGTGGAAATAGTGAGGTTTCAGTGCGGTGGCCGCTGTTGCCGCCGGCTTAGGGAACTGGGGGTTGTGATAGGTTCCCGCTATAAGCTCACAGCGGGTACCGGTAGGGGGCCGTTTATTCTGAGTGACGGCTCGAACCGGATTGGCTTCGGGGCGGGTATGGCTATAAAGATCATAGTCCGGGAGGTGTAGACGGTGAGTAAAGAATATGTGATTGCTGTTGCGGGAAATCCCAACAGTGGCAAGACTTCTATCTTCAATCGTCTTACAGGTGCCAACCTGAAGGTGGGCAACTGGCCCGGGGTGACGGTGGAGAAAAAGGAAGGAAGGGTGGTCCGTGGGGATACGGCGTTTACTTTTGTGGATATTCCCGGCACCTATGGTCTATCTGCAAGGTCGGTGGATGAGCGGATTGCCATGGACTTTCTGACTAAAGAGCGGTTACACGCTGTCATTGTGGTGTTGGATTCCGCCAATTTCAATCGCAATTTTTACCTGTTTAACCTGATAATGGAGATGGGACTGCGGATAATTCCGGTACTGAATATGAGTGATATGGCTGAAAAACGGGGGATTACCCTGCATGTGGACCGGCTTTCCGCTATTTTCGGCATTCCCTTTGTCAAGACAGTCGCATCCAGAGGGAAGGGGATTTCCGATCTATGGAATGTCCTGGAAAATATCGGGCAATTGGGAAAACCGAAACATTCCCTGCTCTATCCGAAGCCCGTGGAAGCGGCCGCACTGAAGTTGATGGGTCGTTTCCCGAAACAGGTGACGTCTCGGTTTCAGGCGCTTGGAGTCCTGGACGGCGGGATTGTAATCCCTGAGGATGAGGAGTTCCGACGTGTGGTCACGGAACTCCAGGGAGAAATCGAAGAGGGTCTGGACGGTGACCTGGATGAACTCATCGCCGAGAAGCGCTATGAATTTGTATATTCCATTGCGAAGGAGTGCGTAGAGCGTCGCTTGAGTACGGAACAGAAGGTTGCCCTTAGCGACCGGATTGACCGGGTTGTCACCAACCGCTATTTTGGCGGCCCCATTTTTCTGTTTGCCATGTGGCTGCTGTTTTTTTTAGTATTTACAGTAGGAAATCCATTTGTCGAATGGATCAACAATGGATTTTCCGCATTGTCATCCCTGGTTTCCGGTTCCGGGATAGTAGCATCCTTTATCCGGGAGGGACTAATTTCAGGGGTTGGGGCTGTGCTGGTATTTGTTCCAAGTATTTTCATTTTGTTTTTTCTTATTGCCATCATGGAAGACTCCGGTTACCTTGCCCGGGCTGCCTTTGTGGCGGATCGGTTCATGCATGCTCTGGGGCTTCACGGGAAGTCCTTCATTCCCATGCTGTTGGGATTCGGGTGCAATATTCCGGCGATTATGGCGGTTCGGACCCTGGAGAATGAAAAAGACCGGGTATTGACGGCGATGGCTATCCCCTACATGTCCTGTTCGGCACGGTTGCCGGTTTATCTGCTCTTCGTGGGCGTCTTTTTTACCCACCATCAGACCACAGTGGTATTCAGCCTTTACATTCTCGGTATTGTCATTGCAATCGTGGTGGCCCGGGTGCTGCGGCGGATATTTTTTACTAAAGCAGTGTCACCCCTTATCATGGAATTGCCGGCCTATCATGTACCTTCAATCAAGACTGCAACCCGTTCTGCCGGCATCCGCACCGGGTTTTTTGTCAAAAAAGCCGGTACCTTTATTTTCGGTGCCGTACTGGTAATCTGGATGCTGGCCAGCCTTCCCGCAGGTGTGGGATACGCCTCTGCTGAGAGTATTATTGGCCGGATCGGTTCAGCAATGGCTCCAGTCTTTGCCCCTGCGGGGTTTGCCTCCTGGCAGGCATCGGTGGCTCTGATTTTTGGCTTTCTCGCAAAGGAGGTGGTCGTCGGAACATTAGGCACCCTCTATGGAGGTCAGGCCTCGTTGTCTTCCGCCATCGGAAGCCAGTTTTCCGCCCTGTCTGCTATGAGTTTCATGGTAATGACCCTGGTCTACATCCCCTGTGTGTCAACAATTGCCGTCATTCGTCGCGAAATCGGTACAAAATGGGCCGCTCTTTCTGTTGGAGTCAGCGTTACGCTGGGGTATGTGCTGGCAGTCCTTGTTTTCCAGGCGGGGCGGTTCCTTGGAATCGGTTAATTATAAGACAATTAAGAGGAAAGTGTAGAATAAAATCGGTTGACTTAAAAAGTTCGGCTGTGGTATTATACCCTCCGACTTCGGGGAGTGGCGCAGTCTGGTAGCGCACCTGCCTTGGGAGCAGGGGGTCGGAGGTTCGAATCCTCTCTCCCCGACCATATGACCCGAAGGCACGGGCACCAGTAGCTCAGGTGGATAGAGCAACTGCCTTCTAAGCAGTGGGTCGGGGGTTCAAGTCCTCCCTGGTGCGCCATTTCTTAATATTCTCTGTGGTGGGCGTAGCTCAGTTGGTAGAGCACTGGATTGTGGCTCCAGTGGTCGGGAGTTCAAGCCTCCTCGCCCACCCCATTTTCTTCTCTTAATCCTTCGTATAAATTGAACAGTCGATGTGTTCTTTGTGTCGTTTTGTACGTGCAAGTGCAAAAAGAAGTGTTCTGTGCGCCTGCGGCGCATGTGTTCTGTTTTCTGATCGGATAAGAGTAGGCGTGGGCGTTAGAGCCGGAAGGGAATAAGAACCTCTCGCAAAGCACGCGAGGAACGCAAAGGTGGGTGGAATTTTGCCAAACGCAAAAGACCCTTTTATCTTGTAGTTACATTGCTAAACGAGATAACCGTCCCCCGGTTTCCCTTTTTCCAACCATCCACCATCCACTTGTCACTATTCACCATTTCGGGCCTACGGCCCGAAATGGCGGAAGCGGGTGGGAATCGAACCCACCGACCTTTACTTCCGCAAAGGCCCACCGGTTTTGAAGACCGGGGGAGGCACCAGCCCCCATTCGCTTCCACTTCCCGCCATCTCGACAAAGTTGATGGTGGAATCCAATTATATTATTTGATGAGCCGATCGGCAATCTTTTTGGCGACTGAATTGAATTCAGTTGCGGCTTCAGATTCCGGTTCCCGGAGTGTTACCGGTATGCCGTCGTCCCCACACTCACGGATTGCGATGGTGATAGGAACCTTCCCCAGTACTTCAGCCGCCAGTTTAGCTCCGGCGTCCATTTTCGTGTCGCCGCCAAAAATATAGTGGATATGCCCGCAGTCGGTACAGCGGAAGAAACTCATATTCTCCACAAGGCCGAGGAGCGGTATTTTAAGTGTCTGGAACATACTGATTGCCTTTTTCACATCAATCAGGGCTACATCCTGGGGAGTACTGACCGCAATGGCGCCGGATACCCGGGTACTCTGGGCTACAGAAAGTTGAACATCCCCGGTTCCGGGAGGCAGGTCAATGAGAAGGAAGTCCAGCTCACCCCAATCCACGTCTTTCATGAACTGCTGAATTGCCTTATGGAGCAGGGGTCCCCGCCACACAACCGGTGTGTCATCTTCAAGCAGAAAACCAATGGAAATCAGCTTCACGCCGTGTTTTTCCAACGGTATAATCTGGCCCTTTTCGTTGGCTTCCGGTTGTTCATCAATGGCAAACATTGTCGGAATGGACGGACCATACAGGTCGGCGTCCATCAGGCCCACCCGGTATCCCGCTTTTGCCAGAGCAACGGCCAGGTTGACCGTTACGGTTGATTTTCCAACACCGCCTTTGCCGCTTCCAATGAGTATTGGATGTTTAACATTGGGAAGGAGGTTCTGCCGTTCAACTTGCCCGTAGGCTTTGTCCTGTATAATCAGGGTGACTCCAACGCTCTGGACCCCTTCAACCGTCATCAGTGCTTCTTTTACGGAGGTTCTAAATTCCAACTCATGGCCCTTTGCCTGGGAAGGCAGCTCAATTCTCACCTCTACATTGCCGTCGTCCGTAAGTTCCAGTCCCTTTACTCCCTTAAATTTAATGGGACTGATGTCCGTGCCGGGTATCTGGATTTTGTCCAGTTTGTCATAAATCTGAATTCGGGACATTTTGCTCATCCTGTGCTCCTTTACAAAAAAGTAACCATTGTATTCTATCAGATGCAAGATTGCAATTCCATACCCCTATTTGCTATAGTAAGCCAAAGTGAGGCCGGAGGTCACAAAATGGTCTATGTTAAGTTATTTTTCTATCTTATTTTGTTGATTTATTCAGTATTTTCAGGGAATCTTCCTTTTGCCGCAACATTGATAGCGGTGCTGGCGATTTCTGACTTCCTGCTTTCCCGGTTCATGAAGGAAAATGTCAGCTCCCTTCTTATGGCTCTACTGGCGTTTGCCGTTGTGGCCTGGGTTGTGATTCTGGTATTGAATGTCAGTGGAGTGGACCGTTACTTCATTCTGATTGGTGCGGCTTATCTCGCTGTTGTTTCTGCCATGCTTGTTCCGTCAGGGGCGGGAGAAATGTTTCCCGGTTTAGTAAATTTCTCTAACACGACGAAATGCAAAAAAATCCTGGATGCTTCTATTTTAATGGACGGCCGCATTGTAGATTTGGTTGAAACCGGTTTCCTGGACGGGACTATTGTCGTTCCTCGATTTGTCATGAAACAGATCCAACGGATTCATGGAACAGGGAGCGACCTGAAACGGCAGCGGGCAGAACACGCGTTGGAATTGATCAAAAAATTACAAAACATGAAGAGTATTCAATTCAGGATATGTGAACTTGACTTTGCCATTGACAAGGACGTGGATCAGCGGATCATTGCACTGGCGAAAAAATTGGATGCGAAGATAGTAACCAATGATTATACGTTGAATCGCGCTGCATCACTGGAGGAAATTGAGGTTCTGAACATCAATGAATTGGCCAACGCGTTGAAACCGGTTGCATTACCGGGAGAAACACTCTCTATCCACGTAATCAAGAAAGGCAAAGAAGATGAGCAGGGTGTCGGTTACCTTGACGACGGCACCATGGTAGTAATCGATGGGGGGGAAGCGTATATCGGAGATCGGGTCCAGACAAGAATCACCAGTGTACTGCAGAGTCCGGCAGGGAAAATGATCTTTGGTTCGGTAACAACAGATGAAGAAAAAGATTAGCCTGGGTATTCTGCTGTGTTTCACAGCTTCTCTCGTGATGGCACAGGTGAAAACGGTCGTATTTCCCTTTGAGAACAACTCGGATGACAGTACGATTGAGTGGCTGGGATATGGCCTGGAAGTCCTGTTAGAAGACAGTCTGAATGGGATTCCACTGGCAGATCGAATGGACGCAGTGGATAGCATGGATGTGCCGGATACCAGTAACCTGACGCTGGCAACCCGACTGATCATTGCCCGGAAACTGGGAGCGGACAGTTTGTTGACAGGTAGTTTCTCAGTAGCAAAGGATGAGATTTCAATTCAATTCACCCGGTATGACATTGACAAATTGGTTCAAAAGACGGAGAAGTGCAAGGTGTCAATGACCGGATTCCCTGCCAATCTCTCACCCTTCATCCGGGATCAAATCGGGGGAGAATACCGATATCCCGAGAGCTTCACCGGACACCAGTTTGAGGCGTACGTCAGGGGAATGCTCAGAGGAATTGCAAACACTGATTTTAAAGCGATTATCAAGTTGGCCGGGAAGGTGGCAGACTGTGAACCGCTCAGCCGGAACTTGGGGAACCTTCTGTACAATTCCGGAAAATTTGAAGCAGCACTGGTATACCTGAAGCGCCTTCCCGAAAGCGACATCCCCGGATTATTTCGTTCTGGAATGTGCTGCGTTGAGCTTAAAGATTATGCGGATGGACTCATCTTTTTTCTTCAGACTTTGAAGTCTGAACGCAGTATGGCCTCTGTGGTAAATGCGGCGGGTTGTCTTGTCGCATTGCAGCACCCGGTGGAAGCAGAGACATTTCTGGATACTGTTCCAGGGGTAGGTGGGGATGTAGATCCTGTTGTGCTTTTCGACCGAGCTGTGGTTGCAGCGGAGCAGGGGAAGTGGGACGATGCGTTGAATATATTAAGTTGCTATGTGTCTTCTTTCCGTATCACGGACGAAACAAAACAGCTTGCGGCCTTCTGTTGCGGAAAATGTAACTGTACTCATCCGCTTTGTGCTGAGGGTACGGAAGAAGTGAATGGAAATCATGAAAATGTGGATCCAATGTCGTTTTATCAGTTCAGTGAAGGGGAGAAGGGTACAGACGAGGCGTTGGATTTGAAAGAAATCAAGGAACTGTATCTTGCAAAAGCGGCCCAGGCACTAAAATCCGGTTCAAAGAAGGAAGCCATCGACGCGTTGCAGAAAATACTCTATCTTGACCCTCTGCAAAGGGACGCGTTGAAGCTACTGTGCGAACAATGCGAAGACGAATCCGCCTGCAAAAAATTGAAGGCGCTGCTACCGGAGGCAGCAACGAAGCCGTGATTTGTAACTTGTAATTTGTTGGGAAAAGGGAGGGGAATAGGCAAATAAACTGTCCCTGTCCCTTGTCCCTTGTCTTCACTCAAACTTAGACTTAGACTTAGACTTAGACTTAGACTTAACCTTAGACTTAACCTTGCCTTCTACTGTAACTTGTATGTTTTCTACAGTTTTTCAGCAAGTTTCCTGAGGTCTTCCCGGCTTGAACGATCGGCCAGATTTCTGGACAATTCCGCAGCTTCGGGAATGCCATAGATCTTTGCAGTGTGCAGCGCGATTTCCAGAGCTTTGTCATTCTGACCTGTCTTTTCCAGTGCGATAGCCATTGGGATGGCATATTCCGGGCTCAGGGTGAACTGGCCGCGCATAGCCATTATGTTCTGAAAATTGGTGAGATACTCCACTGCTTTCTCGAAGCGTTCCCCTCGAAAATGATAGATACCGGCCAGAGCAATCAGCAGTGGGTCGGGCCGGGATGGAGACATGAATTCCAGGCTTTCTTCGAGCAACTCTCCTGCGGCGTCCATGTCTTCTCTGCCCATGAACAGGGTAATTGCGGCTCGAATCACGGCGGGAAATGGATAATTCTCCAGAATGTCGTCAATGGATTCACTTGATTCGGCCCTGGCAATCAATTCAATCAATTCGGCCCACCGCTGCTCGTCCAGTAGATCGGGATGCTCCCTGGAGAGGCGGAGAAAAGTATAAAGCGCCGTTTCGGCTTCTTTGTTCAGAGAATAGTAGAGAGCTTGGAAATAGAGGACAGCGGGAGAGGCATCCAGATCCAGGACAGCTTTGCCTGTTTCGAGATCCTGCCGATTGAGTGCGGCCATGGCATGTTTCAGCGCTTCATTTTCTTCCACCTCTTTGCGGATAAAAGGCGGGTAATGTTCTATTAGAATTTCGGCGTAAGCATCATCATCGTCGGGCAGAAGTTCGTGTTCTGCCTTGTCCGGGCCGAAAACCTCTTCAAACTGATCATAATGATCGTCAATTCCATTGAGAATTTCCTCGGCAGCGGCCCGAATTTCAGCGCTTTCCGCGTAATTCAGGCAGGTTGTGGCAAAATCTGCTGCTGTCTCAAAATCTTCTGCGTCAAAATGGGATTTTGCCAGATCCAGGTTGTGTGCGGCAAGTTTCGTTTTGCAGACATTAACATTTTCCCGAACAGGAAGTGTAACCTCTGCAGGACAGTCAGAAACAGCCAGTGCGTCTTCATAGGCAACAAGAGCCAGATAAAATTCCCCTCTTGAAAATTGCTTGTCACCTTTTTCTTTCAATTTGTTACAGTCTTTTTTTCCCAGTCTTCCAAACAGCCCGAATCGTGACATTTCTCACCTCAAACCAGATTTCATGATGTAGTATAGATTCATGGAACAGATATTGCAAAATAATTTACAGAATATAGGGATTCAGGGAGGAAACATGAAAAGGCTATTCATTTTGATTGGGTTTACGGTAATGTTCGCAATGCTTCAGCTGTCCTGTTCTTCGAACAGCTATGTGGATGTGGGCGTTAATATCGGGAGCAATGACTTGCTTGGCGACGTATCGTCCGGTTCGGCATATGTGGGAGCGTCTATGAACACGTACGGCGAATGGGTGGCGGCCGGGAGTCAGGGTATTGCTTTTGGGAGTGGAAATCGTTCGGACTTCAATCTCATTCCAATGAGCACCGGCCAGGCAGATTCGGATCGGGCAATTGCGTTGAATGACAATGGCAATTTCGTCGCCGCCTTTGAACATGGGATTTACTTCGGGGATGTCAGTGGAGCAGTGACAAAAATATTCGACAATGTCAACGGCACGTTCATTTCTGTTGCCATCAACAACAACGATACCTGGCTGGTTTCGTCCGAGGACGGCGTGTACATCGGTTCGGGAGCGCAGGCTCCGGTTTTTCTGGACTACGTAAACAACATCGGAGAATTTTCCCATTGCTCTCTCAATGAGTATGATGAGTTTGTTGCCGCGGGTTCCTTGCAGGTCCTTTACGGCTACATCGATGACCAGGACGTGGTTCAGCTGATCAGCTATGACCCGGTTTCTGTATTCAACGATTCAGTCTGGACCGACATCAACGGGTATGGGGATTTTGTCGCAACGGGGGGAATCAACACCCTTCTCGGTTTGACCA
>PFTO01000213.1:0-2558 GCA_002789615.1 Acidobacteria bacterium CG_4_9_14_3_um_filter_49_7
CTTCCAATCGATTTAATGAACATGAAGCCCGCCGTGTCCGGCGGGCTTTTTTGTGCCTGGTTCATTTCCGTTGCCGTTCCCGGTGACGCTTTGCGCCACCTACCGGACACATACAGTTCATCGGTTTTTCACGCGAGCGTGAATCCCTTGCACTGTATGTATCCGCCACGCGGAGCGTTGGGAACTGCAACAGAAAGGAGTGCCAGTTTGTATAAACCTTTTATGCTCCATCCCCTCCTTTCGGCTGACGCTCAAGTCTCGGGCCATCTGCCCACGTTCACTCCCTGCACTCCTCGTCACGTACGCATGTACTGTTCCTCGTTCTCTCCAGTCGTGAACGAGCACATCTCGCCCAATCCATCGCGTCCCAGTTCGCTAGTCGGTGCGGGCACACCAGAGCTGCACCCTCCCTCCCCTAACTGGAGCTGTGGAATTGTAAACTATTCTATCCGGAAAGTTCAGTCCAGGCTGCTGCGCAGGCCGGAGAAGGAAGCAGAGCGGGGACCGGTAGGGGACACATACAGGCCATCGTTCTTTCATCCGAGCATGAATCCTTTGTACTGTCTCCAGGTTTAAATGATAGAATCGTTTCTACCGGAAGAACTTAGGGAAGTTTTAATTCCACGATCAACACGTACATTGCTGACAAATGCAGTAGAAACAGTGAGGGGGGATGAAGATGAATTTGGCTTTATTTCGGTGGAATTGCATGAGGGGACTCATCAACAGTGGGAAAGGTTACACCACGATTGTAATGGCGTTGCTTTGTCTGGTGCTGGCAACGAGTACATCAGCAGCCGAGCGTAAGTCTCTCTATTTCCGTGCAGGGGCTGGGATCGCGTTTTCCGAAAATGCGACTTTTTCTGATGTGGATTGCCATTCTGTTTCACCGGCAGCCTTGTTTGGTTGCATACCTGGCAACGACGGCAGGCCAATTGGTGCATATGGTGACTTTGAAAAGTCGGTTGCCCTGGACATAGGGGTCGGATATCGCTGGAATAGCTGGTTGAGAACGGAAGTTTTCTTCTCTTATCGACCGGATTTCCGGTTCGATGGACTCAGTAACTTCGCTCAGCTGGAACCAACGGTTCATCAGGGAGTTGAGGGTGATGCGCAGAGCGTATCGGTGATGGTTGCCGGAATGGTCAGACCCTTATCATTATTTGGCGCGAAAAAGTGGTTTGTTGATCCGTTTGTCATGGGCGGAACAGGGATGGCGAATAACAGGATTCGTCCAATGGTCTTCACGTTTCCAGACACTGAAACCATTACTCCCAATGGCAGTCATACCGGATTTGCCTGGACGGTCGGGGGAGGATTCAGCTTCGAATTGGGAAAAAATGTTGAGCTTGAGATTATCTATCGATATACGGACCTCGGACAGGTCGAAACGGATGTGGGTACAATGAACATTCTCAACCGTTCAACAGGTGAAATCATTAACAACTCAATCACTATCAATGGAACGAAGGCCGATCTTACTGTGAATGAGACGCTGTTGAGTATTGTCTGGTTTTTTTGACTTCGGGACGACTGAAACAAGGAACTTCATGATCCGTACTATTCAGGTGGAGGTGGCAATATGATTTTCCGAACGCTTCGCGCGATTAAATTTCTGTTTATGGGCCCGGTTATCCTCGGCATTCTTGTCCTGATAAACTGGGTGACATCACCCGGGCACTGGTGGCTGCAATGGGCGGCACTGGGCATCGGCATTGCCTGGATTATCAGCCTGTTTCGAGTCATCTTTGCGGTGCTGGTAGCAGGGGGAATTGCCGCGCTGATTACAACTCTCAGGAAATAGACAGTATTGCCGTTTTCTGAGGTGGGATAGCTGATCGTTTCACGCTTTAAGTTATTCTAAATGGCGACATGAAACAATAGTGCAATAAGGGATTACTTTTCCATGGAGATTAACAGCTTGCTGGCTTTATTTATTTGTTTCGGGTTATTTCATCTGCTTTTCATTCTAATTGATTTTTCGAGGGGCCGCCATTTTACAAAGGTCCTGCTGATTCCCTCTCTCATGTTGTGGGTTTACTTTGTTCATCCGCTTTATCTCCTCCTGGTGGCATTGTTCTGGGGCTGGCTGGGGGATGTACTGCTGATCAAAAAGGACAAAAGTCTTTTTCTCAAGCTGGGACTTCTGACGTTTCTTCTTGGCCACATCGCTTACATTTCAATTTTTCTGTTCCGGACGCCAGTTTTCCCCGGTATTGTCCTTTCTACGGTAATTTCTTTTGTATATATACTCTTCGGATTGAGTATGTTCCGGTCGCTTCAACCCGGATTGGGCCGGATGCTGTTGCCGGTTGGGGTCTATATATTTGTGATTTCCTGTATGAGCGCTTCAGCGCTCCTCTTTTCCATGTCTAACGGCCGTGGTGCATGGTGGGCATTTGCAGGTTCCTTACTATTTGTTTTTTCTGACTTTGTACTGGCACTTCAACTGTTCCGAACTCCATTCAAGCATGGCCGTCTTATTGTTATGGCGAGCTACATTCCCGCACAGTTCCTCCTTGCTCTTGGAATCCTGTCTCTATGAATTTGCCACCTGT
>PFTO01000213.1:2609-10946 GCA_002789615.1 Acidobacteria bacterium CG_4_9_14_3_um_filter_49_7
TCACAAATTAGCCGGAATGCGATATTATATTTAAAGTAATTAAATTTGAGGGGGAATCTGTGGAGAAAAACACCTTCGATATTGTGATTGTGAACGGCCGGCCGGCAGCGGGTAAGTCGGAAGTAATTGATTTTCTGAAAAGTGTGCCGTTGGTGGAACGGATTGAAAAGTTTCATATCGGAGAATTTGAAGAGATTGACGATTTTCCCATCCTGTGGGAACGGTTCGAAGATGATGACCTCATGGAAGATATGGGGCTTCCCCGATTGATTTCAGACAATAAGTTCAAGTACAAGGGCGAAGAACTGCCGGGTTATACTTTCAAAGAGCAGTGGTTCTGGAATTTCCTAATCAGAAAGCTTGTTCTGGCGTACGAGAAGAAACTCCGGGACGACCCGGATTATCACGATGAAAAGACCCTGCTGATTGAATTTTCAAGGGGCAGTCAGCATGGCGGTTTCAGTGAGGCTTACGACTACCTCTCAGATGACATTTTGTCGAAGGCGGTGACATTGTACATTTCGGTCACGTGGGATGAGTCACTGCGAAAGAACCGACGCCGTTACAATCCGCACAGGCCCGATTCCTGGTTGGAACATGCCCTGGAAGATAAGAAACTGGAAATGATGTACAAGGAATCCGACTGGGAAGAATTTACCGGAAATGATCCGGATTTTCTCCATGTGAAGGATTTCAGTGTTCCCTATGGTGTTTTTGAGAATATGCCGGAAAAAACGGACGATCCCGCAAAAATCCGCCCCCATCTCGAAATAGTGATGGCCCGCTTATGGGAAAACTGGAAACGGAGCCGGAAGAATGTTTGAGCACACCAAGGAATTCCGTATTCGCCGTTTTCTGAACTGGTTTCCCTTAGGATTGGCTTATGCCTTTCTCTACATGGGAAGGTATAACCTGACGGTTTCCAAGATCGCCCTTGGGAACATTATGACCAAAGAGGACTTCGGCATCATTTTTGGCATCGGAACGATTACATATGCGGTGTCGTTTCTCATCAACGGCCCGTTAACGGATAAAATTGGCGGCAGGAAGGGGATGTTGATTGCGGTTCTGGGTGCGTCAGTAATGAACCTTCTTATGGGACAATATATCAGCACCGTAAATGCGGCAACAGTCCAGGTGCATCATATTCGCACGGTTTTCTCGATTCTCTATGCCGCAAATATGTATTTCCAAAGCTATGGCGCCCTTTCCATTGTAAAAGTGAATGCCCACTGGTTCCATGTTAATGAACGGGGAGGATTTTCCGGCATATTCGGTACGATGATTTCTTCCGGGATTTTCTTTGCTTTCACCGTGAATGGCTGGATTCTCAGCTTTGCCACCAGTGGCGGAGCCAGCATGGTCTCTGAAGCGAAAGTCGTGTTTTTTGTCCCTGCCGCAATTCTCTTCTTCATGTTTGTTGTAGAGTTTTTCATCCTGAGAGACCGGCCTGCTCTTGCCGGGCTGGAAGATTTTGACACGGGCGATGCCAGCAGCGGAGAAGAGGGAATTGATATTCCGATTTTAAAGATTATGAAGAGAATAATCACCAATCCCATCATCCTGACCATTGCCTTTGTAGAATTCTGCACCGGCGTGCTTCGTAACGGAATCATGCACTGGTTCCCCATTTACGTGAAAGAGGTGATGCACTTGCCGTCACATCACTGGTTGAGAAACGGCTCCTGGGCAGACTGGCCGGTTGTGGCGGCTGTATTCGCGGCTGGAATTATCCTCTTCCTTCTCGCTATCAAGGCGGATGGGAAGCGCCGGGCTACGCTCCTGATTTCGGGCGCGCTGGTTGTGCTGGCACCATTTTTAATGGCAGGCTGGGGCGGAATTCTCATGGTAGCCGGGGTGATCGGCGGAAATGTGGCCGGATGGGTCAGTGACATTTTCTTTGACTCCCGTCGGGCTCCTGCGGCAGGAGGCCTCTATGGCCTGCTGGCTGTTGTTCTCCTGTTCATGTTTTTTACCATGAGCCATGTGTGGGCGCTGGGAGTGGTTGTATTTATCGTGTCCACATGCGTGATTGGTACCCACGGCCTGATGTCCGGGACCGCGACAATGGATTTCGGCGGTACGAAGGGTGCCGCTACGGCTGTCGGTATGATTGATGGTTTTGTTTATCTGGGTACCGGAGTTCAGTCTTTCGCGCTGGGATGGATTACAACCCACAACTGGCACTGGTGGCCGTTGTTCCTTCTGCCATTTGCGTTGATCGGTTTCTACCTGTTGACACGAATCTGGAATAAGAAACCCATGCCGAAGGGGGCGCACTGATGAAACAAGCTGGGATATTTCTGACCTTTCTTGTTGTATCAGTATCGCTATTCGCGGGAATTCCGCCGGTTCCGAAGCAAAAGCTTCCAGACCGGTATCAACTGCTTGTAAAAGGGGCTACAGTTCAAAAAGTGGGGGAGACACTGGAGTTTGATATTGTAGCCTCAAGGAAAGTGAAATATGCCTACCTGACAGCAGGCGTTTTGCCGGGGCCGTATGCGATTGCGCCGATCTATCGGATCAATTCAAGCAGTTTCCCGGACGATAGCCATTTCAAATTGTCACTGAACCTGAAAAAAGTACGCCACTTTTTGTCCAAAGAACCAACGTTGCTTTATTACAGATTGAATGTTGTGGGAGAAAAGGGAAGGCCTGAATCTTTTGAATCCCGGGTGCTGTTGGACAATAAAGGAAATTGCATGAATACGGTCGTTTTTGGGCCGTATCTGGACATGCCAGAAGAAGGCGATATCGTTATCTCATTTGAACTGAACAAAGCCGGACCTGCCGCGCTGGTTGTGGATGGGAAGCGAATTCCCTCTCAATCATCCACGCTGCGTCATGTTATGCATCTCACCGGTTTTAAGCCAGGCCCTCACAGGTACGCCATTGAAAATGACCCCCGAGAATTTCATTTTACTGTGGGAAAAGGGAAGAAATTGAGGTTTGTTATGATGTGTGATTCCAGGCAGGGAAGTGGGGGAGCCGAATACAATCTGCATGGTTGTAACGGGGAAGTGATTCGGAAGCTCTTTTTGTCTGCCTGGCAGCATGGTGCAAGTCTGATTCTTTTTCCCGGAGACCTGGTCAACGGTTACACATCCGTGGAAGACGAATTTGAAATGGAGCTGAAAGAATGGGCGTATGCCACAGAGCCAATTTCATCCATGATTCCTGTGTACGAGGGGATTGGCAACCACGAAGCGTTGGTCGACATGTATCTGGATAACCCGTGGATCTTTTATGATAAGAAGATTCCCCATTCAACTGAGGACGTGTTCGCGCGAGTTTTTGTGAACCCGGAAAACGCCGATTTTTCGGAAAAACCCGGTTTGCCAGCCTACAAAGAAAACCTGTATTTTTTTCACCGGGGAAACAGCCTGTTCATAATGCTCAATACCAATTACTGGGTGGGTGGCGATTTTCCTGAGCTTCAAGGTGGGAATCTTGAGGGCCACATCATGGACAGACAGATGAAATGGCTGGAAAGGGTGCTGAAAACCGAAGGCAAAAAGGCGGAACACATCATTGTTGCAGCCCATGAGCCGGCGTTTCCGGTCAGCGCGCATATGGACGATGGCATGTACTATATGGGCGGGAGCCCCGCTCTTAACAATGGAATTGACCGCCGGTATGTGGTGAAGCGTCGCAACGAGCTGATGTCGTTGCTCTCCAGATATGGTGTACAGCTTATTTTCTTTGGTGATGAACACAACTATTCCCGGGTGCTGATCAATAAGGAAATTGCACCTGTAACGAACGAAATAAACCAGATAGTCAGTGGTGGTACCGGGGCACCCTTCTACGAGTTGGCGAAAGACATTCCTTGGCGGAAGAATCTGAAGGCATTCTCACGGGAAAACCACTACATTCTTGTGGATGTGGACGAGAATATCCATATTCGAGTAATCGGCATCAGTGGCCGTGTGCTGGATAAATTTACGATCAAAAAAGGGAAATAGAATAGTTTAAGGACGTGTTCTGTTCGCCTTCGAGGCAAACTTGTGATCATGGACGACTCATAAGAGCAGTCCTGAGTGAGCAAGGGGGAAAACATGAAGGGACCCATGATATTTGGAAGAGTGCTGCTGGTCATCACATGGATTGGTATGGCGGCGTGGATCACAATAATCTATACAAAACAAAAAAATAAAGGCATGAACGTGTCGAGTGTGCCCAACGAGAGAGTGATCGCTCCAATGGCGATGGAAATGGTACGGATACCGGCCGGCACATTCCAGATGGGGACGAATGGGAATACGCTGCAAGAGGTGGACTTGTGAACCAGTCATTTCCCAATGGGAACTCCCTGTCTATGGAGAGCGGCAATTACAATAAATCAGGTAAACAAGGCACAGTCCCAGTAGGGAGTTATGCTCCCAACGGATTCGGCCTGCACGACATGTTGGGGAATGTTCTGGAATGGGTTTCAGACCGCTACGGTGCAGAATATTATCGGAAAAGTCCGGTGGAGAATCCTCTCGGCCCGACGGCAGGACGATTCAGGGTGGTCAGGGGTGGTGGATGGAAATCCGGGCCCGGTTGTGTTGCTGTTTTTCATAGAAATGCATTGCCTGCGAACTGGGTCGATTTCAATGTCGGATTTCGCTGTGTCCGTTCCTCCTCAACCCCTGCCGAGGATTTCCCCGAGTCTCCCTGATGGAATAGGTAAAGAGCATCTACATCTTTCTGTTTCTTGCATTCAACATTCAGCATTTAATATTAAACATTCGGCCCTTCAACCGCAGGGCTGCAGGCTTGCTTTTCTCACTGCAAACCGTATAATGGGGCTATGCAGTGTCCATTTTGCAAAGAGAACAAAGACAAAGTGGTGGATTCGAGAGAGGTCAATGACGGCCGAATGATCCGCAGAAGGCGGGAATGTCTGGAATGTCATCGGCGGTTTACAACCTACGAACGCATTGAGGAAATGCCCTATCTTGTAATTAAGAAAGATGGGCGGAGGGAAGAATTTGACAGGCAAAAATTGCTGGGCGGAATTTTACGGGCCTGCGAAAAGCGGCCGGTACAGATTGACAAAATAGAGGCCGTGGTTGATGATATTATTGGCAGACTGTATGAGGTTATTGAACGGGAAATTCCATCGGTGGATATCGGAGAAATCGTAATGGAAAGGCTTAAAACGCTGGATTCGGTTGCCTATGTCCGGTTTGCTTCCGTTTATCGTGAATTCAAGGACGTGGACGAGTTCATGCAGGAGCTTCAGACTCTGGTACGGAGAAAAAAGAAATGATTTTTCTACCGGATTTTTTTGCTGAAATCCGTAAGATTGAGCTGGAAATGAAAGATCTTGTAGATCGCACGCGGAATGCGGGCTATGGAAACGGTGCCTCATACGCGAACCCGGTTCCACCGCTCGATATCTATGAAAAGGATGGATTTCTGGTGGTGGTAATGGACGTCCCCGGGGTCGAGCCGGAGAACCTGAAGGTCCAATTCAATCAAGGTTTTCTCATTATTGCCGGGAGGAAGGAAGCGCCGAAATATGAGAAAAAGCGGAATTTTGTGTGCCTGGAGAGGAACTTTGGCACATTCAGACGGAAAATTTATATTCAGCGACCGCTGGATTTTTCAGAAGTTGAAGGTGAATTGAGGGAAGGAATTCTAACCATTCGCTTGAAACTGCGCACTGAGAGCCGGGGCGGCCCCATTTCGGTCCCGATAGAAGTTGCGGAATCAGAAGAAATTGAATTTGAAAAGAAACAGAAGATACGAGTGAACGAGGAAGGATATCATGAATAATCTACAGGAAAATGCAGAGAAGTTTGAAATTAAAACACCGGATATTTTGCCGGTATTACCCCTCAGGGATCTTGTCGTATTCCCATTTTTTGTGATTCCACTTTCTGTTGGGCGAACAGGTTCGGTTGAGGCCGTCAACGAAGCGTTGGCAACCAACCGCTTCCTCTTACTGACAACTCAGAAGAACGCTGAAGTGGATGAGGCAAGAGCAGATGATATGTTTGAGGTTGGAACCGTCGCGGTGATTATTAAAATGCTCAAAATGCCGGACGGTACACTGCGACTACTGGTTCAGGGCTTGCATCGGGCCCGAATCAAAAGCTTGAATGATGGGAAACCCTTCTACAAAGCAGTCGTTGAGAAATTGCTGGATCCTCCGGTGGAATCCGGCGTTAAGCTGGAAGCACTTACGGCAAATGTGGTGCAGCATCTGGAAAAAGCCGCGGGTCTTGGAAAGGTGATTCCACCAGAGGTTATGTCTATTATTGCCAGTATTGAAGAGCCCGGAAAACTGGCCGATTTTGTGGCCAATCACTTGACTTTGAAGGTTCCAGAGGCCCAGGAATTGCTTGAAGTAACGGACCCTCTGAAGCGCCTGAAACGAGTGAACGAACATCTGGTCAAGGAGGTTACCCTCCTTGAAATCCAGAAAGAAATCAACCTGGAAGCCCGGGATGAAATCGATAAATCCCAGCGAGAATATTTTCTTCGACAGCAATTGAAGGCCATTTTGCAGGAATTGGGAGAGAGCGATAATCTGGAGCAGGAAATCCTGGACTATCAGGAGAAGCTGAAGGACATACCCCTAGCGGAGGAAGCTGAGAAAGAAGTGGAGCGGCAGATGAAGCGTCTTTCCCGGATGCATGGGGACTCAGCAGAGGCTTCAGTGGTGAGGACCTACCTGGATTGGATAATCGAGTTGCCGTGGGGTATTACGACGAAAGACAATCTGGACATCAGCAAGGCGAGGAAAATTCTGAACGAAGACCATTACGGCTTGAAACCGATCAAAGAGAGAATCCTCGAATATCTTGCCGTACGAAAGATCAATCCCGATATGAAAGGTCCGATTCTTTGCTTTGTGGGCCCTCCCGGAGTGGGAAAGACATCACTGGGTCGCTCTATTGCCCGGGCCCTTGATCGAAAATTTATTCGACTTTCAATTGGTGGAATCAAGGATGAGGCTGAAGTTCGGGGGCATCGACGCACATACGTGGGGGCAATGCCCGGACGCATCATCCAGGGAATCAAGCAGGGCGGTTCCATGAACCCGGTTTTTATGATGGATGAAGTGGATAAAATAGGAGCAGACTTTCGGGGGGACCCCTCTTCGGCGCTCCTGGAAGTGCTGGATCCGGAACAGAACGACTCGTTCAGGGATCACTATCTCGGTGTTCCTTTTGATCTTTCCGGTGTCATGTTTGTTACAACGGCCAATCAGATGGGCCCAATTCAGCCGGCTTTCCTCGACAGAATGGAAATCATTGAACTTCCCGGCTACACACTTGAAGAAAAGGTGGAAATTTGTCGACGCCATATTATCCCACGTCAGTTGAAGGCGACGGGAATGGACCGGAAGCGTGTTCGTATTTCGGTCGGGGCCATTCGCCGGATTATTCAAGGCTATACAAGGGAAGCAGGTCTTAGAAATGTGGAACGGGAAATCAACAAGCTGATTCGAAAACTGGTTTTCAAGATGGTGGAGGAAGAACAACAGGATAACCCGGCAATTATTTACGCTATCGGGCCCAGGGATGTTAAGGAATACCTTGGCGTGGAAAAAATCACCGATGATACAAGACTGAAGCAGAATCGAATTGGCGTGGCCACCGGACTGGCATGGACACCGGTGGGGGGTGATATCCTCTTCATCGAAACATCAATAATGAAAGGGAAGGGACAACTGATTCTGACAGGACAACTGGGTGATGTGATGAAAGAATCCGCACAGGCGGCGTTAAGTTACATCCGTTCCAACGCAGCAAAATATAAACTCCTGGATTTTCCATTTGATGAACGGAATATTCATATTCACGTTCCGGAAGGGGCAATCCCCAAAGATGGGCCTTCTGCCGGGATTACCCTGGCAACTGCGTTGTTTTCCACAATGAGCAATCGGCATGTGAATGCGGCGTTGGCAATGACCGGTGAAATTACTCTGCGGGGCGATGTGCTGCCGGTAGGGGGTTTGAAAGAGAAACTTCTCGCGGCAAAACGTGCCGGGATCCGGGAAATTGTTGTGTCGAAACTGAACCAGAAAAATATTGAGGAGATCGAACCCGAGTACCTGACAGGCCTGACGCTTCACTATGTCAAAAAAGTAGATGAGGTCTTTAAACTGGCCCTTGTGTAGTGCCGGAACAGGTAAAACAAGTTTGAGTTTAAGGTTGAGTAAAAGGCAGGGATAGGCAAAACGAGGAGTGAAAATTTCCGGGGACCTGTTCTTGCTTTCTCCCCATCATGACGCACTCGCACTTTCACACACCCTGTGACGGGCCGTGGGCTCGGTACTTACGGTAAGAGTTCCTGAATGAAGGGCGGAATTGCAAATGCGGATTTGTGGATATCGGC
>PFTO01000213.1:10973-13328 GCA_002789615.1 Acidobacteria bacterium CG_4_9_14_3_um_filter_49_7
CCGGACAATGCTTCGGCCCGTTCCGGCTTGAAGTCCTGTATGGGATCGGGACCCTTGGAAGCAAGTCCGAAAGACCATAGGCCAGTGGGGTAGGTGGGGACTGGGGCAAGATACATCCGACTGATGGGGAAAACCTGGTCCAGTGAACTGAATATGTCCCGGACTAGATGTTCTTGGATGAAGGGGTATTCAGTCTGAGCTACCAGAATACCGTTGTCGGTGAGAGCATCCCTGACAGATGCGTAAAAATCTGTGTGAAACAGCCCTTCGGCAAAGGAAACCGGATCAGTGGAGTCAATCAGAATCACGTCCCAGGCATTTTTCTGTTCCTGAATGAAAGAAATACCGTCCGCAATGTGAAGTTTGACCCGGGGATCGTCAAATCCACATGCTACAAAGGGCAAGTGCTTTTTTGACATATCTACCACCATTTTATCAATTTCCACAATGGTGATGTCTTCCACGAAGCTATGACGGGCAATTTCGCGGATGGTACCACCGTCTCCTCCGCCGATCACCAATACCCGTTTTGGGTTGGGGTGAACGTTAAGTGGCACATGGGCGATCATTTCATGGTAAAAAAATTCATCACGTTCTGTGAGCATGACCATGTTGTCCAGCATCATGAGTCGACCAAATTCGAATGTGTCGTAGATGTCGCATTTCTGGAATTCACTTTCCCCCTGGTCGAGGACACTTCTTACGCGGAATGAAATCCGCAGGTTGTCTGTCTGATCTTCTGTTGCCCAGATGTTCATGTGCCTGCTCCTGTGTTTGGAAAGCACTGAGTCAGGCGGTCACCGGTTTGTGATGGATTTCTTTCAGATTCTGGTTTACCAACTGTACCTGGCCCCGTTTCAGTTCGATTGCGGACTGGTGTTCGCATTCCAATTCATTTTTCAGAAAGTCAAAAGCAATCCAGGGATCTACAGTGTCGCCGCAGGTGAACAGATCAACGGCGGCATAGCCGTATTCCGGCCAGGTGTGGATGGTAAGATGGGATTCGGCGATAATTACTACGCCGGAAACGCCATGTGGGCTGAAGTGGTGAAAATTACTGGAAACAATGGTCGCGCCGGCCAATTCTGCCGCCTGGTTCATCAAGTCTCCGATTTTGTCCGTTTGGTTGAGTGTGGTGGGGTTTGCATTATAAAATTCCACAAGAATGTGAGTCCCTAAAGCTTTCAATTCATCCTCCATTTTTGTCTGTCAATTAAGGCTAACGGTTAGAATAATCACGCTGTAATGCTACATTTTCACGGTCGTTTGATCCAAAAAATGAATCGGATAGCATAAAACCTCCTGTTGGTTTCCGCGCGCAAAGCGCATGGTGCATTCTATTCGACTGGAGATACCTTGGTCAAGCTAATTTTTTGATGAAGGTGAAATAAAGTGAAGTCAGTGGCTTATCTGGAATTCTATGAAGACTTTAAGAGGGAAATTTTGCTGGTTTCCCTTGTGTGTTGTACACTGAGTATAAACAGCAATAAAAAAGGAGGCCCTATGGACGATGGATACAGGATCGAAAAGGATTCGATGGGAGAGGTCAAAGTACCGGAGCCAGTTTATTATGGAGCTCAGACTGTCCGTGCAAGGGACAATTTCCCAATAAGTGGAATCAGGATGCCAACAGCTTTTATCCGTGTGCTTGGAAACGTGAAAAAGGCCGCGGCTGAAGTGAATCTCCAACTGGGACTGCTGCCCCGTGACATTGCCGATGCGATTCTTTCCGCAGCGGATGAGGTTGTCGATGGGAAAATGGATGACGAGTTTGTCGTAGATGTATTTCAAACTGGTTCAGGGACTTCTACCAATATGAATATGAATGAGGTCATAGCGAACCGGGCAAGCGAGCTTATGGGAGGGAGCCGGGGACAAAAGGAGCCGGTTCACCCCAATGACCATGTGAATAGAGGACAATCAAGCAACGATGTTATTCCGACCGCCATTCACGTGGTTCTGTTGCAGGAGTCAGAAAAACTTCTGGTTCCCCGGTTACTGGAACTGGCAGATGTTCTGGGGAAGAAGGCTGATGAGTTTGACGTCGTTGTGAAAATTGGACGAACCCACCTTCAGGACGCGACGCCAATCCGTCTTGGGCAGGAATTTTCCGGATATGAGGCCATGGTGCGAGACGGAATTGAAAGAATCAGAGCCAGCTATCCCCGTTTATCGGAACTGGCGATTGGCGGGACAGCAGTTGGGACAGGCATCAATACTCATCCCCGGTTCGGTGAGATGATGGCTGAAAGGATTTCCGCTCTTACAGGTCATTCATTTGTGGAGGCGAAGAACCATTTTGCAGCGCAGGGTAGCCGCGACGCGGTTGTTGAATTCAGCGGTGCTTTGAAAACC
>PFTO01000008.1 GCA_002789615.1 Acidobacteria bacterium CG_4_9_14_3_um_filter_49_7
AGGAAAGATCCTTGTGAACGCTATGCTGTTTGCTCTCAACCACATCTTCATGACAATCGCTACAGGAAGGTTTCTTTAGATTATCTGGGTGATTGTCCATATCCTTGTCCGCGCCGATATGACAGTCGGTGCAGGAAAGGTCCCCATGGACAGAATTCTGAAAGACAGAGATATGAATGGCCGGTTCCCCATCTTCACCGTGGCATTCAGTACAGTCGACCCCCGCACGCACTGAGAAAGTAAATGTTGCGCACAGGAAAACGGCAGCCATTCCCAGAAATTTTTTCATGTCGTTCTCCGGTTCTTGTTATTTTTGTAAGAGTTGAAAATGACTAATACAACATCCCAATTGACGCAACCGCACATAGTAAATGCTTATACCACAAAGCATCGCATTCCTCTACATGATTTTCCATCATGTTGAATGAAAATGCAACAACTGTAGCATTTCCCCGCAATATTCGTCTTTGCGCATGTTCTGATATTTGATATAATAGCTGGGAAAAGGGGGGATGATGAGGCGGGCGACCGGGCTCCTGGTGACATGGCTGCAGACATTCTACTTCTTCCAGTTCCATGAAACAGCATCGGATCCTGAAACCCGCACCACGGGGCTGAGCGTTCTTTCTGTCTTTACTTCTCCCCTACAATATTGGAGGAAAGTCCGGAGCAATCTCCACGTCATTCTGTTATGCACACGACAGTATGCGAACGGGCATCCGGCTGGTATAATGGTTTTATCTTACCAGGAATTGTCCGGAAAGGGTCAAAGTTGTCGACACGCCGGCAGACTCCAGGACTGAATTCCGGATTGATACCGAACACACAAATACATTTCTCGGGGGGGAAAATGACTGAAAATAAAACGATTGTCCGGTTTACGTTGAATGAGCGAATTCAACATATAGTGGCAATGATCGCTTTCATTGTGTTGTTTCTGACGGGCTTTGCTTTGAAGTACAGCGACAATTCCGTCAGTGGATGGCTGATTCAACTGTTGGGAGGAATGGAAAACCGCTCCAGCATGCACTACGAAGGCGGCATCCTCCTGATTGCCGTGGGTGTCTATCACATCCTGTATCTGCTACTGACTGTCCGGGGCCGGGATCAACTTCGCCGCCTGTTCTTCCACACCTCAGACTGGAAAGCGTTTTGCGTTTCTTTCACGCATATTTTTTCGTCTAAACGACCAGATACTCCCCATGGCCGCTTTACCACCCGACAGAAACTCCAGTTCTGGCTCGTAATGGGCGGTTCTCTGTCCATGGGTGTATCCGGCCTGCTCATCTGGTTCCATGACGAAACCATGTCCCTTTTTTCCAAGTGGTTCTGGGATTTTCTCTTCATACTTCACAGTCATGGTGCCATGCTGGTGTTTCTGGTAATTGTACTCTGGCACCTGTACGACATTCACCTCAGAGAAGCGTTCCCGATGGATAATTCCTGGCTGTCCGGTCGGTTGTCTCTGGAGAGACTGAAACAGGAACATTCCCTTGAGTATCAGGAACTGATGGCAGCGGGACAGATAGATGGAGAAGAAGATGAAAACTAAGGTGATAGTGTTTTTATTGATTGTTGCTCCTTCTCTTTTGTTCGGCCAGAGCCAGATCCGAAAGTGTATCATCTGCCACCAGAAGCCTGACATTCACAAGGTGATGCCCACCGGGATTGAGCGCCCGGTTTATGTGGATAAGAAAATACTTAAGAGTTCCGTTCACAACACTCTAAAGTGCCAGGATTGCCACGTGGATGTGACATCCATCCCGCATCAGGGGTTGAAAATCGGTCGGGTAAATTGTGCCCGTTGCCACTTTAATGGAAACAACCTGGGCGCCCCGAATTCCCCAATGTATGCACAGTTCTGGGCGTCAATTCACGGGAAAAAAGTAAGAGCGGGAGATCCAAAGGCACCGCACTGCCAGTCTTGTCACGGCGGACACAACGTATTCAAACCATCAGATCCCAAATCCACCATCTATAAGAAAAACATCCCCCTTACCTGCGGACAATGCCACAAAAAAGAGCTTCATGATTACTCGGGCAGTGTTCATGGTGTCGCGATCCTTCAGAAGGGGATACTCAATGTTCCAGTATGCACAGACTGCCACGGCAAGCACGATTTGTACTCTTCCGATATGTCCATTTCACATACGAGCAAGCAGCATGTTCCGGACACCTGCAAAAGCTGCCATGATAACTACAGCTTAATGCGCAAATTCAAGCTGACAACGGATCAGGCAGACACCTACACTCAGAGTTTTCACGGAATCGCACTGCGTCTGGGTGAAAAAACGGTAGCCAACTGCACGAGCTGTCATGGAACGCACACCATCCGCAAACAGGATGATCCCAAATCCTCAGTGTATCCGGCAAATATCCCCAAAACATGCGGCAAGTGCCACAAAGGCGCCAATGAAAATTTTGCAAAGGGGAAAATTCATCTGAACCCTGAAAACAGGGATTCCGGACTGGTCTACTACATATCAAATTTTTTCTTCTGGCTCACTTCATTGACCATGTTGGCTCTTTTTATTCATATTTTCCTGGATTTGAGACGAAAGTTAAAGGAGAAAAAGGAAACAAAGGAGATGGATAAATGAACACCGAAAAACTGAAGGAATCCATATCCCTCGATGTCGCCGACAAGGTATTGCAGGATGTGGGCCGGGAACTGAGCTTACCCTCCGGCCGGGCCGGGCGCCGATTGCGCAGGGAAATGGAAAATCTCGTGTACATCGAAATTGACCGTCTGGTTACCGGGATGTCCGAAGACATCGCAGCCGCAGTACGACCAAGGGTTGAGGCCAGAATTCGGGAAATTCTCTCAGCCGATGAGTCCAAAGAATCCCGGATGTTCAAGCGGTTCAGCCTAAACCTTCGTATTCAGCACTGGATCATGGCAATCAGTGTCATCATTCTGGTGATTACCGGCATGCCGATCAAGTTTTCACACGGAGGCCTGTCCGCGTATCTTTTGAATTTGATGGGTGGGATTGAAGTAAGTCGAATCCTTCATCGGATCGGTGCCACCGGCTTGATATATGTTTCCTTGTACCATCTTTTCTTTATCATTTTCACAAAGGAAGGGAGAGAAAATTTCAAGCAGATGATCCCGATGCCGAAAGATGGGGCTGATATTCTCATGAACATTCGCTATTTCCTTGGGCTGTCCAAAGAAAAACCAAAATTCGGCCGTTATTCCTACGTGGAGAAATTCGATTACTGGGCAGTGTACTGGGGATGTATCATCATGATCTGTTCCGGAACTGTGCTCTGGTTCAATAATTTTTTCATGCACAATTTCCCTCTTATCCTTCAACATGTTGCCAAAATTATGCATTCGGATGAGGCTCTCCTGGCTACATTGGCCATCGTGTTCTGGCATATGTATAATGCCCACCTAAACCCATCCAAATTTCCGGCCAATATGGTGATTTTTACCGGGAATATAACGGAAGAAGAAATGATTGAAGAACATCCGCTTGAATATGAAAAACTTACGGCGAACGAAGAGGAGATTTCAAATGAGAAAAACTAGACACCTCACGTATGCGCTGTTGTTTGCGGTCACAATCCTTGTCGTGTTACCCTCCCTTTATGTAAGCATCCGGTCCTCAGACCCCGAATTCTGCCTCTCCTGCCACTACGAAAAACCGTACTATGACTCATGGCAAAGCTCTACCCACAGCAAAACCGCCTGTATTGAATGTCATCCCAACCTCCGCTACAGGATGCCGTGGTTGACATTTCGCTATATGGTCGGACTGTATGATATGCAGCCTCATGCATCGGTGGAAACCGGGACGTGTCTGAAATGTCACGATCAGACGGTTCTCTTTGAGGAAAATTTGAAGCTGGTGGACAAGAATTCTTTCAATCACAAACAACACCTTGCCACCAAGCTCAGAGGGATACAGATGCGGTGCTCATCATGCCATTCCCATATCGTTCAGGGGGGACACAATGCTGTGGAGGAAACGGTCTGCTTCACCTGTCATTTCATGGGTGCTGCTCCTTCGGATTCCATCACCGGCTGTACTTCCTGCCATGGAACACCAAAAGAAACGGTCACACGCCATGGATTTTCTTTTAATCATGAAAAATATTTGAAACTCGGGGTCTCCTGCGGTGAATGTCATCTCAAAATCACGGATGGAACTGGAAAACTGGTGGAAGGCGTCTGCCACAAATGCCACGTGGAACCACAGAAAATACCACCAAATGAAAAACTCCACGACATTCATGTCACCGGTCAGGGAGTTGACTGCTTTGAATGCCATGGCAAAATCACCCATGGCAACCTGAAGATGGTGAAAACCTTTGATACAAGCTGCCAGAATTGTCATGAAAACTTTCACTCTGCGCAGAAATCACTCTATATGGGGGTCGGCGGCATTGGAATCGGTGATTATCCCAGCCGGATGTTTGCCGCACAGGTAACCTGTGAAGGCTGTCACATTGACCCGATAAAAAAGAAAAATGGATTTTTAACTGAATCCACACGGATGCCGGCGCCAGCAGCTTGCGTCACCTGCCATCAGCCCGGCTATGACACCATGCTGCGCGACTGGCAACAGTCCTTCAAATCAATGCAGAGCTATGTTCAGGGCCGTATCGACACGGCTTCATCGGGGAAAAAACATTCAGAGATTTCCAGAAAAATTCTCAACGAAGCGAGGCATGATTTCGCGCTGGTAAAAAATGGTCATGCGGCTCACAATGTGGAATACAGTGTAAAGCTCCTCAAATTCACTCTTGATGAAGTGGACAAAATATCCTCAAAACCGCTGAAAAACCGGCCCGGCCCGCTTCGCACGCCTGATGGTTACTGTGCTTCTCTCTGCCACAATCGCCTGGGAATGCCGGAAAATCTTCTATACAAGGGGAAAGTGGATTTTCCACATCAGAACCATATGCGCACACTGGGGACTGCATGCGGCCGTTGTCATTCCGTGGAACAACACGGTTTGACGGCATTAACCCTCGCACAATGCAATACCTGCCATCATCAGGAACTGAAAAATGTTGAAGATCGGTGTACAACCTGTCACCAGACAGAGAGCCAGATGTTTAACGGGAACCGTCCCGGGTTTGAGAACGGTGATCCAAATCCCATGCTGGATCAGGTTTCATGCACAGATTGCCACGATGTAATGGATGGACAACCTGTCACTGTTCAATCTGTCCGAGAGGCCTGTCTCAACTGTCACGACGCTGAGTACGGTGACATGCTGGACGAGTGGGTTGAAACAGGAATCGCCCATCAGAAAGACCTGGCGACCAAAATTCAGGAACTGCAGATCGCATCGGACAAAAAGCAGAAAATATCCAGAAAAGATGCAAATATGGTGGAACGGGAATTTCGGAAAGTCCGCGAAGTGGAGAAATATTTCAAAAGCAATGCATATCTTCACAATCCGGATTATGCTGAAAGTCTATATGAGTCCGCTGTGGAAAACTACAATGCCATCAAGGAAAAGCTGAACTAGATCCTGCGCTGGCAAACGAAGACTAAGAAAAGAGAGAGAAGGGGTAATCCCCTTCTCTCTCTTTTCTTTACACTAGGACTTGAGAAGAGAATTGGAATCCATCCATTTCACAATGTCCTCTTCCATTCATTTTGTGTACCGGGTTAATTTTTCTGGTAAAATGTCACTATGAAACAGCAGTTTTTATTGTTTTTTTTGCTTTTGTATTGGCTAACGTTGCCCGCTTTCTCTCAGGTTCTGCCACTCAGAAATTATTCAACTGAAAACGGGCTGGCTTCTTCCCAGGTCAATGCGATCATACAGGATAAGAGCGGCTACCTCTGGTTCGGCTGCACCGGAGGCGTGTCCCGCTTCAATGGCCAGCACTTTGACACGTTCAGGGAAATCGATGGGCTACCCCACGAAAGCTGTCTGCAGCTCTTTGAAGACACTGAGGGTCATGTCTGGGCTGTTACACTCCGGGGAATGGCCTGGTTTGACAATGCGACCGGTACTTTCCACAGCTCTGGCCCTGCCGGGGAAGTTATCCAGGCATGCGCAGCAGGTAATAGAATTTACGCGATCTTCAAAGGCAGGGGATTGATAGAGGGCGGCATCGGTGCTGAATGGAAAAACTTACCTTTCTCCCTCCCCGGAGATCTGAACGGTATTTTCTCTGTACACAGCATCCCATACGTTGCAAGTGAAAGCAGGGGCCTGATCCGAATTGGAAATAAACCGGAAAACATTCTGGAAATGCAGGGAATTACGGGGTTAAGAAAGGATCAGGGAATTCTTCTGTGGAGCAGGTCCCGTACATGGAAATTTTCCCCGGAACAGAAACAGCTCACACAGCTTGGAACAGTGCTTTCTGCGGGACAGCAGATTCATTCCGTGGAGCAAATGCCCGATGGTACCCTATGGGTGGGAACCAACACAGGCCTGTTTCGGTTCAAGGGAAACAAGTACTCCTTTTACGATGAGCAGAACGGTCTTCCAGGTATCCCGGTGTGGACGACATTTCTGGATCGGGATGGCGAAATGTGGTTCGGAACCAACCACGGCGTGTCAAAACTCAGTTCCTCTGACATTGTGGTCTATGATACCCATGCCGGAATGTTTGCCAACAGTATTGTCTGTTTTCATGTGGATTCCGATTCCGGCGAAGTGTGGATCGGGTCCACCGGAGGTCTGTACACGATTTCCTCCTCAGCCAAACTTCACCGCCTTCCAATTCCCTACTTCCAGCAGTATGCAGCATGGGCCATTATTCGTTCAAAAATCGGTGAGCACTGGATCGGGACGGAGGGAGGAGGCCTGGTTCGGATGAATGGGAAAAACCTCCATTTCATCCGCAAGAAGGACGGTCTCGCCGGAGACACTGTCACCGACGTAGTGGAGGGGGAAAATGGCATCCTCTACGTAGCATGTAAAGAGGGGTTTTCTGCGTTGAAGGGAAGAGAGATTCAAACGTACTCCATGGCGAATGGACTTCCAATCTCCTACGTTCGCTGTCTCCTTCCACTCCCAAACGGGCACATTCTCCTGGCCACTCTGGGAAGTGGGGTGGTGGAATTTGATGGTAAGACCTTTCACCAGGTGACCCCAAAGGACAAGAGGGTGGAAGCTGTTTATGATATGGTAATTTTTCAGAACAAACTCTGGCTTTCCACCAACTATGGAGTTGTGAGTTTTGATGGAAAAGACCTCCATTTATTTTCGACAGAAACCGGACTGCCAAATCCCAGTACAACAGTTCTTCTGCCAGTGTCCGACCATGAAATATGGGTGGGTACCGACGGGGGAGCAGCCCTCCTCGATACGACAAAGCAACGGGTCAGCCGAATTCTCACCATTGATGAAGGATTGCCCGGCAACGAGTTTACAACCCACAACGCGCTGGCAAAGGACAAACAGGGCAACATCTGGTTCGGGCTCTTCGGAGGTGCCGCTCGAATCCAACCCAGCCCTTCCCCACAATGGGACAACCCGAATAAACCAGGCATTGTTTTGAAACAGCTTCAGTATCGATTTAACGGCAAAGACTACAGTCTGATTCATCCGGCTGACTCATCCATAACCATCCCTTACGGAGCAAGAGGACTGACCTTTTTCTTCGATGTCATCTGGTTCAGAAATGAGCACAGCATTCGAATTGAGCATAAGCTTGAAGGGGTGGACGATACCTGGGTCAGGGTTTCAAACAAACAACAGATACAAGCTCGCTACACCAACGTTCCGGCGGGAAATTTTCCTTTCAAGGTTCGGGTTTCTGCTTTCGCCGGTAGCAGTCAAAGCTTTGAAACCTCCCTGATCAGTATCGCGATTCCAACACCATTCTGGCAAAATCCTATTTCCCTTGTCCTCATTTTCCTGTTGATTGCAGTGGGTATCTGGCTGATGGTCTGGTGGAGGGTCCGCTATCTGAAAAAAGAAACAGAAAAACTGAACCGGATTGTCAGGGAAAAGACCATGCAGGTTGAAGAAGCAAATCGGACTCTCGCGGAAAAAAACATCCAACTCCAGGTAATGGCAGAAACGGACTTCCTTACCGGTCTCTACAATAGACGATATTTCATAAGATCTCTGAAAAAGGCACTCGGACTTTTGAGCCGGGGGAAGGGTGGTGGCACTTTGTCTCTGATCCTGCTGGATGTCGACCACTTCAAAGATGTAAATGACAATCAAGGCCACGATATCGGAGACCTGATATTAATCCATCTTGCAAAACTTTTGCGCGGCGCCTGCAGGGAGACAGACCTTATTGCCCGTTTCGGAGGGGAAGAGTTCATCATCCTTCTACCGGGTACAAAAGCAAGGGGCGCTGTAAAATTGGCTGAAAAAATACGCACAATCATCGCATCCACCCCCCTTGTAACAGATAGCTCCGAGAAAACGGATATCACGGTCAGTTGTGGCATATCCTGGATTTCAACACCCCTGAAAGTCACGAACAATTCTGCCACTATGCTAATCAAGAAAGCAGATATCAACCTGTACAAGGCCAAGAACCAGGGTAGAGATTGTGTCGTTCCGGGTCCCGACTCTTCTTTTTCAGTCTAGTTGCCGGCCGTTTTTTCACTCATCCACGTTCATATGACAGCACTTTGATGTTCAATGCCGGCACCATGGGCTCAGTCTCACATTTTCAATCAATTAATTGTTTAATTCTTTCCCGTACAAGGTCACGAAGCTCCGGGACCGAAAGTGAATCAATTGTTTTCTGGTCAATTGGCCTGCCGAACCGAACCTGTACCGGACCTGGTGTAATGTTCCAATCCCCCTTCTTCATAACCCGATAGAGCCCTGAAACACCAATGGGTATAATGGGAACATGTCCCTCTTTTGCAAGATGGAACGGAAGCTTCTTGAATGGCTTCATTTTTCCCGTAAGGGTACGGCCCCCCTCCGGAAGAATGATCATGGAAAGGCCCTCCTGCAGACGCTTTGCCGTCTCTTTTGCGCTGGGGATTGCCGCGTGAACATCCTTACGGTTAATGGGAATGTTGCCGGCCCGGCGAATGGCCCATCCGAAAATCGGCCAATTGAACTGTTCCTCCGCTTCAACTCCCCGTGCCAACTGGGGGATGACGGCCTGAAACAATGGGACATCCAGCATACTGATGTGATTGGCCATGTACAGATAGGTCTGTCTGGGATCCACATTTTCCCTGCCCTCTATGGTCAGACGAATCCCCATGAGAAAGAAAAGTGCCCGGGCCAGTTTCTTGACAATGGGGTCATACCGCTTCGCAGAAACAAGATAGGAGGCAACGATTACAAAAATGAGCGCAGGAATCAGCCAGACCAGGGCAACACACCAGATCAGGACAGACCGAATCTGCCTCATTTCCAGAAAATCTCGCAAGCCTGTTCCAGACAGGTAATTTCCACTGGAGAAATGCCCAACACTTCGCCATCCGGCGTCAACACTTTTTCTCCCCCGGGGGTTTCAATCAAAATCTCCCGTGCCTGAAAGGTTTCAACTTCCGGTAACTCGACGTGTGCTCCAGTGAAAACCTTGGGGAATGCCTGAAGCAGCCTGCGGCGTGTAACCCGGTTCAGGATTGTGACATCCAGGTAACCATCATCAATGGCAGCACCCGGCGCCATCAGGAAATTTGACGTGTAACGGGTATTGGAAATTTCGATAAAAATACAGTCGCGATCCAATGTCTGGCCATCCAGCCGGATGTTGGTCACAAAGGAATTGAGGCGGATGGTTCGATACAGGACACCCAGCGTGTACGAGATATTACCCAGCATTTTCAGTTTTTTAGCGGTTTTCGTTACGTCAGCCACAAAACCCAGTCCAAGAATGTTCAGAAAATAATAGGTCTGACCATGGGTCTGGAAACGCCCCACGTCCACCTTGCGGCGCTTTCCTTTTGCAATAATTTCCACAGCCTCCAACCAATTGGAAGACTCCAATCCCAGATCACGGGCAAAAGCGTTTCCGGTACCGATGGGCAATACGCCGATGGGAATTTTGAGTTTCTTCCTGTTCCGGTAACATCCATTGATGACTTCAAACAGGGTCCCATCCCCTCCTGCGGCTACGATTCCGTCATAGTCACGAAAACTCGCTTCAGACGCCAGCACGCTGCCATGCTCGGGATAGTCTGTCAAAGCCAGATCAAAGTCTATTCCCCGTTCCTGGAAAGCCTGTTCTACTTTGGGCAACATTTTTTTTGCCTGCCCATGTCCAGCAAATGGGTTGTAAATCAGCAATATTTTCATTTATCCCCCTTGTTCGCACTCAGACCCGCTGAAAGCGGTTTCGAAATACATTCAGTACCAGTCCCGTCATGATCAGATACGTAACGGTTCCGGATCCCCCATATGAAAAAAATGGCAATGGAATCCCGGTTGTGGGGAGCAGCCCGACAATCATACCGGTACTCACCGCAATCTGGTAAAAAAGAAGCACCGCCGAACAGAAGGCTATCACCATTCCCGGTTTGTCATATGCCACCTGCGATATATTCACCATTCTTGAAATAATGAGAAAAAAAATCGCCAGTGCCACCGCCACCCCTGCAAAGCCGAATTCTTCAGCATAAACCGCAAAGATAAAGTCCGTATGGGGTTCCGGCAGGTATTTGAGCCGGCTCTGGGTACCCTTTCGATAGCCCCGACCTGTCAACTGGCCGGATCCAACCG
>PFTO01000025.1:0-1679 GCA_002789615.1 Acidobacteria bacterium CG_4_9_14_3_um_filter_49_7
CATTGCCTGTTTTGAAACACCAGTGAAAACACCTTCCACAATCGCCCGGTCGTCGCCGGTGCGAATCATTTCCCGATATGCGCGCCCACCGGACAGTAATCCAACGGCGTCTACCACAATGGATTTTCCCGCTCCGGTTTCTCCTGTCATAACATTGAAGCCCTGCATCAGTTCAATTTCAAGGTCATCTGCTATGGCCAGTCCCCGGATATGCAGGTAGCTCAGCATGATTTTGCCTCCAATGGCAATTTCAGCCGGACCAACGTCCCTCTGCCCGGTTTTGAAAACAAATCCACGCCTCCTCCATGTTCCTTCAGAATCATCCGTGTGATGTGCATCCCAAGGCCGCTGCCGGTAAGCTTGGTGGTGTAGAATAATTCAAAGACCTTTTCCATTGTTTTCTCTGGAATGCCGGGGCCGAAATCGCGAATGTTAATGTACTGATATTTATGATCCCGGGAATGGGAACACCAGATCCGGATGATCCCTTCTTCGTCACTGGCTTCAATGGCATTTTTCAGCACATTCAGAACGGCTCGCCTGAGTTGATTGTGGTCGCCCTTGACAGTGGAAACCTCTTTTTTCAGCAGGTCCAGATGGATCTTGTGATGGTTCAGAGATTCGCGCATCAGGCTGGCCACCTCGTTCACAATATCCAGTGTGGAGAGTTCCTCCATTTCGAATACCGGCATCCGGACAAAGGAGAGGTAGTCATCAGTAATATTGCTGAGATGGGAAACCTCAGTGTCCACGGTTTTCAGAAGGCGTCGGATGTCGGCACCCCGTTTTACTTCCAGTTCGTCCAATTCATCTATAACCAGCTCCAGGTTGAGAATGATGGAACTCAGCGGGTTACGGATTTCATGAGCTACCTGTGCTGCCATCTGTCCCACCACCGACAGTCGTTCGTGCTGAATGGCCTTTTTCTGCAGTTTCCTTTCCTGGGTGATGTCTCGTACAATAGCGGAAAACCCGACAACATCCCCGTCGGTGTTTCGAACAACGGTACGGGTAAGGTTTACCGTAATGCGTCTGCCGTCTTTTCGGAGCCGGTCTGTAACATAATCCCGGATGAAACCCTTTTCCAGGGCTTCCCTGGTAAAGTAAGCCAACTCTTCCTGTACACGGGCGTCGTGTGGTATCAGGATATCCAGGGGTTTCCCGGTCATTTCTTCAGATGTGTAGCCGAAAATATCCTCAGCACCCCGGTTCCACAGGAAAATCGTGTTTTCCAGGGTAATTCCCATGATGGCATCCGCGGAATCGTTGAGAGTATTGATCAGGATATTGGTGGTTTCTCGGGCCTTTTCCTCGCTTATTTTTCGTTTTGTGATGTCTTTCAGGAAAATCAGGTAGCCTGTATCTCCATCTGAAAGGGAGAATGGAGTAATACAGATTTCTGTCCAGAGGGAATGGATATGGTTACTGATGATGCGGACCTGCAGGTCCGGGATACCGTCCGGGTTTTCCTCTAAAATTGCCATAATGCGTTCAAACTCGGCTTTACCTTCTTTCAGAAATTCCCAGACGTGAAGGGCTTTTGCTTCTTTTTCTGATACGCCCAGCAAACGGGTGGCGCAGTGGTTTAGATAGTTGACTTTGCCATCCTTTCCGACTTCCAGGATGGCCAGACCCGCGTTCCTGAAAAGCTGTTTAATCCGGCTTGCCTGCTTCATTTA
>PFTO01000025.1:1705-3845 GCA_002789615.1 Acidobacteria bacterium CG_4_9_14_3_um_filter_49_7
GGCCGATTACAATAACATAACCCGTCTTTCGTGCATCCTTTATTGCGATTTCGAGTTGTTTGCGAATGTCTTTGGGTTTACGGCTATTGTCCAGAAATACGTTTCTCGGCAAAGATGGAACCCCGGCGCTTCTGGCCTCATCAAGGGCCACCGTATCAACTGTCGTACGTGAATCAATGAAAAAGAGATTATCTGTCTTCAGTTTTCTCATGACTACCCGCATCGTAAAGGGAACGGAGGTCGCCTTTGATCCCATATGATTGTTCATACCCACTGCGTACTGAATATTATCAATGGCGGCCTGGACCTTTTTTTCAATCAATTCCCGGCTGTCTTTCTCGAAAATGGCACCGGGTCCAGGGTCTTCTACAGGGTAGTGGTCCGGCTCCATCGGCATATGAACCATCATTTCAAACCCTCGCCCCCGGGCCATTGCGGCACATTCCCGGGAATATCTTCGAAAGGGAATGATGGCGAAAGTCAGGGGATACGGGACGCTCAGTGCTTTTTCGAAAGTGGTCATATGCCCCAGGCCGACATCGTCCAGGATAATAGCCACCTGGGGTTGCCCCTTATGGGTTTCGAGAAATGATTTCTTTTTCACCGGGTGGGTGGTTGGAGTTTTCTTCTTCGCAATACTGGAGGTGGAAACTTCTCTTACTGCACCCTCAAGAACAATTCGATATGTCTCGTCTCCGGAGTTCAGCAGTATCAGGCGGCTCTTTCCAAATTGCTTGATTGAAAGAGAGGCATTCTTTCCCTTGATTTTCTGTTTCAGTATTTCCTGGAACCGGTCGGCGTCCGTTGGGTTCATTGAAGTGCGGAAGACCGGATGCCCGTTGTCCCCGATGTGCTTATCAACAGCAGTGGCGGGGATTCCAGCTTCCGAGAAAGACAACAGCACGAGTTCTCTGGCCCGCTTTGTGGACAAAACTGCAGTCCCTGAGAAAAAAGCCAGGTAGGTGATGGAACCCAGCGCCATCACCACAATTGCGGTGAGCACAATCCGAAGAACCATCGGCACCGGGGAAGTGGCCGCTTTTTTTGAAGAACGATTAGGCCGCCGTTTTGTTGCCATTCGACTTCGGGTTCTCTTTCTTCATTAAATTCATAATTTTGTCTGCGACTTCCGAATCGTCAATATACGAACGGACATTGGGCTTCAGCCCTTTCTTTGTGATGGGGCTGTAAAAAACAGTGGCCAGCTCAACGTAGGCACCGTCATCAAGTTGGAGCACCTCAGTGTCAAATGCTTTTCCGGATGTGCGGGTACCGACCAGCGTAATACCGGGTTGGTCTTTCAACAGATTGGCCAGTACGGCTCCGGCATTCATTGTGAACCCGGAGGTGAGGACAAAGAGACGGGGATGAGCAAATTTCGGTGAATTTTCTCCAGGCCGGGCTGAGATCGTGTTTGTTTCTCCCTTCCGCCTGGCAGTAGCGGTGACTTTTTTTCCGATGATAAAAGCCGCCAATGTCAACATCTCTTTATAGTTACGATCCTGGGTATACCGCAGATCCAGAATGGCCGGTTTTGCGGTAGTCGTGTATTCGTCAAAGGGAGTCACAATATCAGCGGAAAAAGAATCAACCCGGAATGCAGAAAGCTTTTCCAGCGGGGACACTGAAACCGCAGCCGGACTCAGCTCTTTGTATTGAAAAGTGTGGTCATCATCTTTGTCTTTGTTCATGGAGTAGTATGTGAGAGTCACAGGTTTCCCCACCTGTCCCATGAGCATGGCCTTGATTGAGAAAAGCGAGAGGTCCCAGGTATACTTTCCATTGATTTTCTGAATGATCGTGCCGGCAACGATTCCGGCTTTTTCAGCCTCAGTTCCCGGCTCCACGTGGACAACCTGAGCATAGCCCCCACGTTTGATCACGCGAATTCCGATCCGGCCCTTCTCGGTCAACCGGGGTTGAATCTTTGCCATGATATCGGCGGGAATGTAACTGTTCTGATCAAATACGCTTTCCACTGCTCCACGATATGCGCCTTCCATGATGCGGACATCATCCACCGGTTCCACATACCGGGCTTTGACAATGTTATAAACCCTTGCAAATACGCCGAAAGCATCGTAGGCGTTTGCCTGTTTCTTTTCTCGATTACTGATTCCCACCGCAGTTGCGATTGCGA
>PFTO01000148.1 GCA_002789615.1 Acidobacteria bacterium CG_4_9_14_3_um_filter_49_7
CTTTTCTGAACTCAACACTCATCACCCATCACCCATCACTTCCTTTCCCCTTTTCTTATGAAGGTCTTCCCGGAAGAAGTCATGTTTTTTCAAGGCGGCGAACGCGTTATCCATGACCCGCTCGTCCCGTTTGCGTAATTCGCCGATCCAGTCTTTAATCACTGTCCGCATGGACATACAATCGGGCAACAGAACACAACAGCTGTCATCAGGAAAAGGAATGGGGCTTTTTTGCGAGAACTCGATGATCAGATGCTCCCGCACGTACACAAATGGGCGGATCAACAGAATGTCATGGCTCTGGGCTTTGGCCGCCGGCGGCATGGTCGCGATTTTACCGGCAAAAAACAGGTTCAACAGGTAGGTTTCAATGATGTCATCCAGATGATGTCCCAGTGCGAGTTTGTTGCATCCAAGCGTTTTGATTCGTTCATAAAGCACAGCCCGGCGGAAACGGGAGCACAACCTGCAGGGGCTTTCTCCCGGGCGTTCCCGGATCATCGCGTCCACACTCTGGAAAATATTTGAAGTAAACCACTTCAACTCCATCCCCAGAGTATCGAAGAACTGAAACAGTGTATCCCGGGGGGGCTGATCGGTTATGGACAGATAGACCGGCACAATTTCGTACTTTTCCCTGGCCCGACGTTGAAGTTCTTTCAAGGTCATGATCAATGCCAGGGAGTCTTTCCCTCCGGATATTCCCACGGCGACTTTGTCACCGCCCCGGATCATGTCAAAATCTCCGATGGCTTTTCCGGTCCGTTTGACGATCAGCTGAAAGGGTGATTTCATGAAGCAACTCCAGATTGAATAAATGTCACAAACCCGCGCCCGACCGGAACATTGTAACAAAGCATTGTCTACAGGCGAAACAGGCTTAAGTTGGGGATGGGTTATGTGTTCTGATAGAAAGAAGAATAGATACGGATTGAAAAGTTTTCGTGACAGTTCCGGTTTCCCTGTCTTTTTCTTTCAGAACACTGAACACAGGCGCCGAAGGCGCACAGAACACTTCTTTTTATTTTTCCGGCAGATGGTCCAGTTCTCTGTATTTCATATATACTTTCGGGTCATCCATCGGGGCTTTGATGACGGAGACCGCGGCGATTTTGCCATGAATTTTCTTGAAAACCGGGTAATAGCGTTCTTTCTGATAGGGCTTCAAATCTCCCAGGGGCAGGTAGAGCAGGTCTTCACCAAGGAGACTATTATCCGCCGCGTACTGACGGACCCGGAGTGTCAGTACGCTGAGTCCCATTTCTGAGTTTCGGTTTTCCACTGAAATTTCCATGTTAACCGCTATGGGCGTGCCGGCATCATCTGACTTGACATTGAAACCCAGCAGCTCGACTTTATAGCCGGACCGATAGTTCATCGCCCTCTCCACCGGGGTCATGGAGTTACATCCGCCCAATCCGCCAATGAGAATGGTCAATGCGATCAGTTTGCGAATCATGATTCCTCCTGTTCTGGAAAATCTGGTATGCATGTTGTATTGTACACTATTGACGCTTCTGGTGCTCTGTCGTATCTTATGGCTGAGTATACTGAATGTATGATTGTGGAGGTAGTGATGTCAGCAAAGAAGAAGGAATTTAAATCTGAAGTCAGTCAACTGATGAATATCCTTGCCCATTCCCTATACAAAGACAGGGAGATTTTCCTGCGTGAACTGGTGTCAAACAGCATTGACGCATTGAACAAGGTCAGAATCCGGGAGTTATCGGATGGGCCATTCAAGGACAGGGATGGGGAATTGAAGATTGAAATTGAGGCGGATGAAAAGAACCGCGTTCTGATTGTCCGGGATACGGGAATCGGAATGAACGAAGAGGATCTGGTGGAAAACATCGGGACAATTGCCCATTCCGGGTCAAAGGCCTTCCTGGAAAAACTGGGAGACAGTGATGACGCGAAAGAACTGATCGGCCAGTTCGGTGTCGGGTTTTATTCTGTGTTCATGGTGGCGGAGCACGTAACGGTGGCCAGTCGATCCGCCCGTCCGGAAGATAAGGCCGCCATGTGGATGTCAGACGGCCGGGATAGTTTTGAAACGGAGACAATTCCGGAGGATCGGTCCAGAGGAACGGAAGTAAAGCTGAGAATCCGGGAGGATGCGGCAGAATTCCTGAAGCCGGAACGATTGAAAGCGATTATCGGACGCTATTCGGCTTTTTCCCCGTTTCCGATATCGGTGAACGGAGAAGGAGTGGAGCAGGAAAAACCACTGTGGCAGGTACAACCGGCGCAGGTAAAAGAGGAACAGTACAAATCATTTTACCGGTATCTGTCCCGGGGGGATTCCGAACCACTGACATGGTTTCATGTCCATTCTGATGCACCGGTGGATCTGAAGGCTATGCTCTACGTTCCATCCTTTTCCATGATGAAACTGGGGTTTGAGGATGAAGGCGGTGTTCGGCTCTATTGCAGAAAGGTACTGATTGAGGATAAAACAGAGGATCTGCTGCCCGGCTGGTTGCGGTTTCTAAGGGGTGTGGTGGATTCCGAGGATGTGGAGCTGAATGTGGCGAGGGAAACAATTCAGAACAATCCTGTGATTCAGAAGATCCGAAAGACCCTGGTTTCCCGGGTGGTAAAACACTTTGCCAAAGTCCTGAAAAAGGAAAGGGAAACCTTTGAAAAGATTTTTGATGAATTCGGTGTTTACTTCAAGGAAGGTATTGTCCGGGAAGATCCGGAGAAGGACAAGCTGGCAGGGTTGATGCTTTTTCATTGCAGCGATGAAGAGAAACGATTAACCTTCGATGAATACTTGAAGAAAACGCCTGAGAAGGACAAAATCTACTACCTCACCGGCGGAGAACAGAAGCTGCTGGAGAAGAGCCCTCACCTGGAACTTTTTCGAAAGAAGGGGATTCCGGTACTGCTGCTTCCTGCCCCGGTAGATGAGTTTGTCGTGACCCATCTCCATAACTACAAGGACGCGGCACTGACATTGATTACACGGGAAGATGCGGTTGCGGATTCAAAAGAAGAAAACGCCGACAAGAAAGAGGACGATGCCTTTCTGGTGAAAATGAAACAGTTGCTGGAAAAGCGGGTTTCGGATGTGCGCTATTCAGACAGGCTTGTGGACAGCGCTTATTGTGTGGTGTCACCCAAAGATGGAATGAGCAGCTCGATGGAACAGATGATGCGGGCAATGAACCAGGAATTTCAACCGGGAAAACGGATTCTGGAACTGAATCCGGAGCATGGGCTGGTCAAGGTGATTCGGGACATTGTCGTGTCAGGTAAGAAGCCCGAATTATCGGAACTCATGGCCAATCAATTACTTGACAATGCGCTCCTGCTTGATAATCAGGCACCGGACGTGAACGAAATGGTGGGCCGAATCAACCTGCTGCTGGAGAATATGGCGAAGGAACCCGCTGATTGACCTTTTTGTTGTACAATTAGATGGCATGAGATTTGCAGTTGTATCAGGGTAGAAACAAGTAGGGGAGGCCTCAGATGAGAAAAAGAGTTTCGTTATTTTCAGTGTTTCTGTTTATGGCTCTGCCGCTGATGGCCGGACAGGCGAAGAAAATAGATCTTCAGGATTATGCAGCCGGTAGAATTCGTTTTGTTCAGGGTGAAGGTGCCACCTGTACTTTCAACAACAAGACGTTTGCGCCACTTATGGATTACCTGGTGTTGCTGGGTGCTACCTTTGAGACCAATGGCAGCCGCCTGGAACTGGCTACTTTAAATAGAAATCTGTACTGGTTCGACAATGGGACCGATTTCTATTTTGAATCGATAGATCCAAGGGGAGATACTACGCGGCTCTTTCTCGGAAAGGGCTCGTTTGTTGTGAAAACAAAACTGCCTTTTACGATGATTTCAGGGGCAGGGTCCGTGTACTTTCCCGGAAATGGAAGGTACATGGTTATGAAAAATGCCTTTGGAAAGGACAAGGTGTTTGTGACAACGCTGGAGGGCGAGAAACCCGTCATTGTTAAGAAATCAACCATTTTCAGCCGAATCAAACTGAAGAAACAGGAAGATTCGGGGTTGACTGCCTGGGTTACGGACCGGGAAGACAACTGGAGAAGAACGCTGACACGGGCCAATGTTTTTTCGAATGTAGACAAAATGCCGCCCTATGTCGCCTTTACAGGAACAGATGGGAAGCGGCATTGGAAAAAGGTTACGGATGTAAAGCCGATTTACAGGATGAACGGGATGCTCTCCGGGAACTGGTTGCTGTTTAATCCGCGTCTGCTGAGGGCGACAGGGTTATGGACACCTTATGCCATATATATGGATGATTTTCAGATTTCCCTGTTCTTTGCCACCCGTCAGTGGAACTCCGTGCGATGGGCATGGAGCGTGCCTTCGGGATGGTATGCGGAATACTATTGGGACCCCCTGGCAGGATTTGGGGCGGATAACCGGTTTGATTTCTTGATGGTTGATAATGTTCTGGCGGACTACTGGATATGGAATGATTACCGTCGGGGCTGGCTCGGGGATTGGTTTTATGATCAGGGCAGAATGTCGAGAGGCAGGAGCGATGGATATGTTTACGGTTCATACGACCTGTCTGATAACCGGTCCATGCCTGTAGAACATTATCCGGGCCTTGCTGACACGGGAAGAGGAAGAATTGGATTCAGAGGGGATATGACGGACTCCCGAATTGTTCGTTCACACAGGTGGATTACTTCGAATGTAACATCCCGGATCCGGACACGGGTGGATCGCACAATTCGTACGGAACGTCAGGCACGGGACCTCAATGTCAGCCATTCCCGCCTTGTCAGAGCCAGGCAGATTGTTGACCGTCGGCGGACCCGGGGAACCCGAATAGGCAACCGATCAATGGGCTCCAGCTACCGGGGTGCGACACGTACGTTTACAAGTACATCAACTGTGCCGTCCATTTCGACCAGTTCAGGAAATCTTGGTAGTGGTTCATTTTCAGGAAGAGTCCGGACAGTATCGCCCGGTCATTGATATTAAAGAAAATCTGGCAAATACCAGGGGCGGGGTTTCCCGCCCTTTTCTATTCTTCTGTTATCTTCAGAACTCCGACATATTTAAGGTTCCGATACTTCTGCGCGTAATCCAGGCCGAATCCAACGACAAATTCATCAGGAATATCAAACCCGTTATAGGTCACCGGGATATCCACCAGGCGCCTTGAGACCTTGTTCAACAGGGTGCAGATGTTGATGGTCTTCGGACTTCTGGCACCCAGCACTTTCACAACTTCCCGGAGAGTATAGCCGGTGTCAATAATGTCTTCTACGATGATCACGTTCTTTCCGTTGATATCCTCATCCAGATCTTTGAGGAAACGAACTTCCCCTGATGACTCGGTATCATTCCCGTAGGAGGTGACGCTCATGAAATCCATGTGGCAGGGGACAGTGATTTCCCGTGCGAGGTCAGCGAGAAACACGACAGACCCTTTCAGCAAGCCCACAAGAATGACCGTTTCCCCCTCAAAGTCTTCGCTGATCTGATTGGCAAGTTCTTTGATTCGAGTCCGAATGTCTTCTTCAGAAATCAGCTGCCTGTCAATTCCTTCAACCTGCGTCATTTTCACCCCTCTTCCAAGTACTCCCCCGCTTTTTTTGGCGCGGGTGGTGGATAATTCATGGTATGGTTGTAGCATATCCAGAGTTGTATGACCAATGGAATTCATGATAAAAGATGGGCATCCAGAAGCTTGTGGAAAAATACAACAGATGATGCAAAATTCAGCGGTGAATGTAAAATACAGATAAGAAAACATATAGACCCAAAAAATGTCGAGAGTGCAGCAAAATGCATCATATCAGAATGATGGCGACATAATCCCCATTTCGCTAAGTATAACAAAATAAAAAGAAATAGAAGTTGGCACAGGAGTCGCAACATGTATGGGTGTGGGGCGAAAGCCCGGGATCATTGAAATAACAAACGGCGAGAGCCGATAGGAGGCACAAAATGGTTGCTTTGTTAGTACTTTTTACGATTGTTGGATGTCTGGTAGCGGATTCCATCGTATTGTCAGTGCGTGAGCATAGAGCGGTAACGGTAGGTCAGGTAGCAACGATTGGTGAACACGCCATGGCATTTGCCCAGGATGGCGGTGAAGCAGTAAAGGAAGACAAGGAAAAAGATCGCGAAGTGAAATGGGAAGACGTTCAGAAGAAATAGACCAGTCAGCAGACAGAAAACCCGGAACTGAAAAGTTCCGGGTTTTTTTATTCAATCTACAAAGAAGTTGGTCCTTCTATGCCTTTTCTGAACCTTTCTTAACTTAAACTTAGACTTAAACTTAGACTCAAACTTAGACTCAAACTCAACCTTGTCTTCTACTTATGTTTTGTCCAGTATTTCCAATTGGACAAGGGTAAAGTCATCCTGATACTGGCCGCCTGACCATTGGTTGGCCAGATCCAGGAGGCCGCGGAGAGAAGCTCCCGGGCGCGCCAGGTACTGACGTATACGACCAGTCCCGAACAATTCACCATCCCGGCCCTCTGCTTCTGAAATACCGTCGGTGAACATGAAAATACGATCTCTGGGAGATAGAGAAACGGTTTGTTGCGGAAATTTGGAGTTCGGGTCAATCCCCAGGAGAAATCCCTTGGGTGCCAGGGGCAGGATCTGACCATTCTGCTGGCAGAGGTAGGGTGCGGGATGGCCTGCCCGGACAAAGGACAGGGCGGAACCGTCAGGAGTCAGAGACCCGAGAAAAACGGATGCAAAGTGTTCCTCCGAGGTGGTGCTTACGATGTCCCGATTGATTTTTTCCGCGATAACAGAAGGGGAAGATGTATCGGCTGCCGCCTGAATAAATGACAGTTTGATCATAGCTGAGATAACTGCGGCGACGATACCGTGGCCGGTTACATCAGCTACGAAAAAAACGATTTGTCCATCCCCTGCATTTCGAACATCAAAAATGTCCCCACCGATGTGGATGGTGGGCTGATAAATTGAAGTCAGCCGGATACCCGGGCTGATATTGCCATCTGGTGGGATCAGAGATTCCTGGAATCGGGCGGCCAGTTGCAGCTCATTCTCCATGGCAGCCTTATAGCGTTCCAGTTCGACGTTTTTTTCCACAACTTCGTTCTGGAGGGCCTTAATGCGCATAGCAGAGTTGACACGGGCAACCAGCTCTTTCACATTAAATGGCTTCGTGATGTAATCGTCTGCCCCGATTTTGAGACCTTCGACTTTGCTGTCAACTGTGGCTTTTGCGGTCAGCATGATGAAGTAGGGATTGGTGAATTCCGGCCGCGTCTTTACTTCTTTACAGAACTCTATTCCATCCATGTTCGGCATCATCAAATCGGAAATAATGAGGTCTGGCAAGCTTTCCTGCATTACGGACAGGGCTTCCAGGCCGTCTCCCGCTGTCAGCGTCCGGTACCCCTCTTTTTTCAGGTACAGGTTTAGAATATCTGTAATTCTTACCTCATCATCGACGATGAGGATGGTGCCTTTTTCTTCCAACAGATCAGATCTCGAAATATTTATCGAGGCCGGTCTGATTCATGATGTTGCGAACAGTTTCGGCAGCATTGTCGATTTTGAAACTACCGTCTCGTTTAACCATTGTGTTTTTGATGGAAACGAGAAGACCAAGGCCGCTGGAATCCACAAACCGAACCCCGGCCAGATCAAATGAAAGGTGTTTCAGTGGAAACTCTGAGAGGATCGCTTTTACGCGATTTCGCAGTTCACCTGAGTTTTCGAAGGTGATCTTGCCTCTCAGGCTCAACGTGGCCTGTTCTCCGGATATGTTTTCTGTCCATTCAATCATGTCTGCCTCCAGTTTTTCCTGACACGCAGGGTTTTACCATTGTCTTGAAAACGAATTTCGTCTGCTGTCTGTTTCAGAATATAAATACCCCGACCCATTTCACTTTCCGGTGATGGGGGGTGATCTCGATCCAATTGAAGTTGATAGTTAAAACCTTTTCCACTGTCTGTGATGGTTAAATCTCCGTGATCACGAAAAAGGAGAAGTTTCATGGTGGCTTGTTGGTTCAGCAGTACCGGATGCGCTGCGGCCAGTTCCTCCTCGTATTCATGGAATGTCTTGCTGGCCCGGATCTCATCCGGTACGCACAGGTTCCCGTGATAGACGGCATTTGAGACTGCTTCGTGGATGATCAGGAGCATGGGGCTTAGAGATTCCGGCGGCACCAGGGGGATTTTGAACAGGACGTGCTCTGAGAAGGACATAATCCATTCAATGTGGCTTCGTCGGCTTTCAAAGGTGCTGGTCAGTGCCACTGTCTCAAGATCAGGGTCATGGAGATGATCCACAACACGGTTGAAAAACTGCGCGTAGTTTCTCAGATCATCAATAAAATCAAGCCTTCTTGAGCCAACCTTTTTGGCCATTTCGAGCTGCAGGGCAATGGTTGCCATTTCCATGTACTCCATTATATGGGAAGGCCACTCTGTAATCAATAGATGTTTCCATTTTACAGGTGCTGTGCTAAACTGTCACCACTTGGTAACGTCTAGATGTGGAGGTCCTAATGAAAATCTACGAATCGAAAGATATCAGAAATCTAGCGCTGGCTGGCCACGGTGACACAGGCAAAACTTCGCTGACAGCGGCGATGTTGAACAATGCAGGCGTAACAAATCGTCTGACTCGCGTGGATGACGGGAACACGATTACTGACTATGATTCTGAAGAAGTGAAGAGAAAAATTTCACTGAGTACCAGTGTCTGCTATTTTGAATTTAACAAGAAAAAAGTAAATGTGCTGGACACTCCCGGGTACGGTAATTTTTTCCCGGAATCCAGAGGGTCTTTCCGGGTCAGTGATGCAATGGCATTCATGGTTTGTGGTGTTTCCGGAGTGGAAGTGCAGACCGAGAAGGCATGGAAAATTGCTACAGAACTGAACAAACCCGGTATTTTCATTGTTAACAAACTGGATCGTGATCGGTCAGATTTTGAGAAGTGCCTGGAAGGCATCCAGAAAAAGATGGCCCGGGAAGCTGTCCCTGTCGCGCTACCGATAGGCAAGGAAGGCAGTTTTTCCGGAATGGTAGACCTCCTGAATGGTAACGCATACCTGTACAAGGATGATAGCGGGAAGTTTGAAGTCTCGGATGTGCCGGCTGAAATGGCGGACGAAGTGGCAACTGCCCGGGAACAACTGATGGAAATGATTGCCGAAAGCAGCGAAGAATTGATGGACAAATACCTGGAAAATGGCGAATTATCAGAAATCGAATTCAAAGAAGGTATGACAAAAGCGATCGCAGCCCGGGAACTTTTCCCTGTTTTCCCTTGCTCTGCCACCGGGAACATCAACGTGATGCAGATTATGGAATTTATCACCAACATTATTGCTGGTGCTGACAGTCACACCAACAAATGCATGGTGGGAGAAGAAGAGATAGAAGTGCCGGTTGATGAATCAGGCGCTCCGGCCATGTTCTGCTTCAAGACCGTTTCCGATCCCCACGCCGGCCGGATTAACTTGTTCAAGGTAATGTCTGGTGTGGTAACACCTGATCTGATCCTCTACAACCCCAGAAGTGACACCTCGGAAAAGCCCGGTGCCATGTTTCTTCTCCAGGGAAAGGATCACGCTCCAGTTGACGGTGCCCATGCAGGGGACATCATCGGCGTGGCAAAACTGAAAGACACGGTCATCAGTGACACATTGACAGACAAGTCCAGCGGCTATGCTTTCCCGCCTGTAAAATTTCCGGAGGCGGCTATTTCTTTTGCCATCGAACCGAAATCCAAGGGAGACGAGGAAAAGATTTCCACAGCGCTGAGGAGAATTGCGGAGGAAGACCCTCTGCTGAGGCTGGGTCGGGATGGACGCACACATCAAATTTTAATTTCCGGTTCCGGACAGCTTCACGTGGAAGTTGCGCTTTCGAAAATGAAAGAACGATATAAAGTGGACGCCATACTACAGCCCCCTCAGGTTCCGTATCAGGAAACCATCAAGAAAAAAGTGGACGTGGAAGCAAAATATAAGAAGCAGACCGGTGGAAAAGGCCAGTACGGCCACTGCAAGATCAGCATGATTCCACTGGAAAAGGGAGAGGATTTCCAGTTTGAAGACAAGGTCTTTGGGGGGTCCATTCCCAAGACATACATTCCAGCTGTGGAAAAGGGCATTCAGGAAGCCAGAATGAAGGGCTATCTGGCCGGGTATCCCGTGGTTGACTTCAAGGTGACACTGAATGATGGATCTTACCACGAAGTGGATTCTTCTGAAATGGCATTTAAAATTGCAGGATCCATGGCGTTTAAGAAAGGTATGGAACAGGCACGTCCAACTCTGCTTGAACCCATAATGCAGGTGGAGATCTACTCTCCGGAAGAGTTTATGGGTGACCTCATGGGTGATCTCAATTCCCGCCGTGGACGAATCCAGGGCATGGAATCAACCGGAGACAGCCAGTTAATTAAAGCGCAGGTTCCCATGGCGGAAATGCTGACATATGAATCAACCCTGCGTTCCATTACTGGTGGACGGGCTTCCTTTCACATGGAGTTCTC
>PFTO01000051.1:0-2139 GCA_002789615.1 Acidobacteria bacterium CG_4_9_14_3_um_filter_49_7
AGAGCCAAGACATTCATGGGCAACCAGGGAAGCCTGCTGCTTGGTTTCAACATCGGATTTCTTTCTATATCCATACCCATGAAAACCGGTACAGCATTTTCTGTAATCCTGCCAATCCTCTTCGTTGCTATCCCGGTATTCGACACATTTCTCGCCATATTTCGTCGGTTGAAAAAGGGGCAGAACCCGTTCGCTCCTGACAGAGAGCACATGCACCATAAATTGCTGAATTTGAACTTCTCCGACAAACAGATCATTCTCGCATTTTACCTCGTTTCACTTGCGCTCAGTCTGCTGGCAATCTCTGCAACAAACGTAGGGATACTCCGAACATTGGTGCTTGTGCTCCTTATCCTGTATTCATTTCTTGCCATTGCCTATGTCATGAAGAGACAGCATTTCGAAAATGAGGTTCAAAAGTTCAACCACAGCATGTTGATGTTGCAGGAAAAAATCAAAGACATGGCATTCTTCAAAAAACCACAGGATCAGCATATTGTCCATTTCATGATGAAAATTACCATTCTGTTGCTGATTCTTTCCTTTTTCCCATCCGGGCCTTATACCTACGAGCGATTTCTGATTGGATCTCTTGTTGTGGCATTTTTTGTAGTCAGCCATATTGCATCAGAACTTCAAGGTAATGGAAAGTTTGTGTCCGGTTTTGCATATTTCTGGATGTACTTTTTTCTGTTTTACCATATGCTCCATACTGTGGTTCAGCCGCTGCTGATGATAGCGGTACTGGCAATAGCATTGCCCCTTGTGTTCTATTCCATTTTTGTAAAGCGATATCTTAATATCTTTTTCCCCGAACCGATTGAGCCACTGATCGTGTTCAGCCTGGTTCTTATCTACAAAAGCCACCTCACAGATCCCTCGCGCTTTTTCATATCCGCAGGATTGGCCAGCATCATCTATCTGCTGTACAAAGGTACCTGCAAGAATGACCTGAACACCACAAAGACTCTTCAGTTTATTCACGTCCTGATTGCCATGATGATTCCACTGTACCTGTATTTTGGGTATAGCAATCCGATCCAAAATCATACCAGGAAACCTGCCACTCAAAAGGTTAAAACCGTGTCTCAAATCAACAATTATTCTTCAGAAATGCTCCAGTTTCTTCAGACCCGATGCAGTATTTCTGTGGACGATTGAAGCCAAAATCCGGGAAGGCCGGACAGGTCAATGGCGGCAGTCATATTGATCAGGGCGTCTTCCCTGACTTTTCTCCTGCATCTGCGATCCTTCTGAAAACTAAACGCGTTGCCCTTCCGTAAACCTTCAACAGAAGTTCCGGAATATAAATCACTATTCTCGTCCGATATAAGCATTCAACCATTTTTTTATTCGTTTTCACCCAGCGGATGGTCCTGAGGTAGTTTGAATGCGCCTCAAATTTACCGGCAAGGCCACACAAAGACACAGCTCTGGCTTTCAGGTTCCTGGTTTTGAATCGAATATAGGATATATTTTGCGAGACAAGCGCATTTTCAGCAGTTTCCGGCTGGACAAATATCCTGTCGTCATCGGCCATTTCCTTGATAATTCCAAGTCCCTTGCTTGTATTCGCCACGAACAGACTCCCACCCGACCGTTCACCACTGTATTTCTTCAACCATGGATCGCCTACGCTGATATCCGCCACCTGCCCCAGGGGATCAGTACATGCAAAACAATAGCTGGGAGTAAACGCAAAACTTGGCCACATCAAACTCAATCTGATATTGTTGAAAGGTAGGCTTCTCCCTCCATCCACCCTTATCCGTCCCGGCCATCCCTTTCCGCGGTAATGAATCCTTTTGTTGGGTTTGGCTTTCAATACGATCCGCGCAAAGCGCGAAAACTCCTCAGTCTTGGTCTGCTTGCAGAATAGCGCAATTGTGATAATCTCCATGCATCTGAAATTCTCGTTCACGGCCTGCAGTTTTTTCAGTCCGGCAATATGACACGGCAACCCGATTACCAGTAATTTCCTGTAATTACCAGCTTCGAGCTTGTCATTCAAGCCATTCAGCAACGAGACCTGCCTGTAGATCGAACCACGTGTTTTCCTTACTTCATCACCTGCGGTAAAAATTTCCGTAATAACCTCATTATCTTCATTCTGGAAACTGCTCACCACGCCCTCAACCT
>PFTO01000051.1:2156-5381 GCA_002789615.1 Acidobacteria bacterium CG_4_9_14_3_um_filter_49_7
GGTATCCAGCAGATATGAAGCAATCTCCGTGGCAATTCCGGCAGACGCCGCCTCGAAATGGTGCTCACTATTTAACGAGTATCCGTAAAAGCAATCGCCGATCCTTTCCCTGTAGATTTCGAATGAACCATCACTGCCGGTGATACGGTCCGTTACCGGACACGACTTGTAGCAGGCCATACAGCGCACGCAACTGTCCGGGTCGATGCGAGGAACCCTCAGCCCATTGTTATTTATTGAAAGGCATATCGGTTTAACCCCATTTTCATCCTTTATCAGGCACGCCTCGGTACATGCGGAACAACCAGTACAAAGAGAATCGTAGATTTCAAGCCTGCTATCAATCATGGTGAGATTTCCCTCAACTTTCGAATGAATGGCTCATACTCTTTTTTCAAACTGGCGTTTGCCTTTTTGAGTTCATCAGAAATGGCAACGCGATTCGAGATGATCTCCTGTGACAATTCAAAAATCCGGCCAATCTCATCGTATTCAAGACAGAACTGTTCCATTTTGATATTTTCCATGTACCCCCGTATTTTGTGCTGGGTGTTGATGGCGATTGCAGGTATCCCCACTGTTGTCGCAAGAATGGTCACATGCATTCGCGTGGAAATGAAAAACTCAAGCCCTTCCAGCATGGCCGTGTATTCATCCGGAAACCACGGTCGATTTTCCAGAATGGCTGTTTCAAATCGGGATAAAAGCCGATCTTTCAATTGTAGACAGAGTGCATAGTCTGTACTGATTCCGTCTCTGATGTAATTGGAAGGCATAATCAGCACCTTGAATTCGGAGGGAGACAGTTTTTCGATCTGTGCTCCGATCCCCGAAACCAAATCTACCTCCGCCCCCATTTCATGGAATGGGGGCCTGGAAACTGTCACGCCTACTACCTTCTTGTTTCTATCGGAGAAACAACTATGCACATCGCATGTACCTGCCTCCTGGAAAATGGCCACGTCCGGAGCGTACATCACCTGCTTCTGATGAAATCCAAGAGAAGAAAGGGTTTCGCAAGACGGCTTGTCCCTTCCGACCAACAGCGTCGCATTTTTTAGAGCCAGACGAACCAGCGCACGCGTCCATCTCTTTTTCAGCGGCCCCACACTCTGAGGGAACAGAATAAACGTTTTGTGTTTTCGGATGGCAAGCCAATAGGTAAACAGCCAGAAAGGAAGCGTCTTGAAGTAGGTATCAAGCAGCACTTCACCCCCGCAACTGACACAGACATCACAGTCTTCAATCGCGCGGATGGCGTTCTTCTGGTCATCATTGAACGCCAGGCGCCGGGAAGAAAACCTCACAGTGAGCTCGTTAGCGATCTGCAGAAAAATGAAAAATGCTTCCTTCACCAGCCAGGCAATCTTGCCAATCCTGCCACGTCCGGACGCAAAAGTCCCGAACATAGAATTGTGTAACTTGTCATACCTCAGTTTATTGGTCTCGATGTCCGTTGTAATTATATGGATCTCACAGGGTCCAAATGCCTCGTTGCACAATTTGATTGTGTTCTCAAGCAATGCGCCGTTGCCCACGTGGATGGTGCTCAGTGTATCCATTAATAACACTCGTTTCACGTTCAGCAACTCCTCCACGGGTAACCCCCGGTCGTTCATAATCCCCGTAAGCTACATTTTCTTCAGAGCTAGTCGGCCACATTATAACACACGGGAAAAGATAAACGGCTCAGCCTCCAGTGGCTCAGATCAGGCTATGCAAGGGGTACATGGATTGCCTTCTGATAGTACCCAAGAACATGTCTTCATGTTAGGCAGTTTCAAGAATTTTTCGCACTTTTAATTTCAGTCCTCTGGAACTGGATTGGCCACACTTTGATTCAGTTTTCAGCAAACAGTCAGTAATTACACGCGCTTCTGACTCAACAATGAATATAAAACTCTCGTATTTCACTCAATCTAACTCTTCTTATTGTAAGCCACATGATCCGCTTCTTGAACAAGTTCTTCAATTATCATGGGAAACTCGTTATCAAAATTATCCAAGAAATGCCAATCAATACAATTGATACTTCTCAACAATGTCTCAGGGAAACTCTTAAGTCTTATGATTAAGTCCTCATTACTGAATACAGCCTTTTTATTAGCAGAATCAAGTATTTCAGACCATGAAAATGAATAAAACTTGCAAATCAGATAAATATCAAATATATCCTTGGGATTGTCCCTGCCGATTACCGCTGTGAGTTTGTTGCTCAAGATATTTTCGACATTATCTATCAGAAACTTGTCGTCTGTCACTATCACGTCTTTAAGTCTTGGTGAGTTGTCATTCACAAAGTCAACTTGAAGCAACTCGTCTATTCTAAAGCGAATAAAATCTTTTGATTCAACTTGTGAGTCCAATTTGAAATCTTTTTGCAGCGCAACTCTAATATTTTTTACCGCAAAACTGAATCTCGAAGAAGAATTGGTGAAGAAATCCAAATCATCTGAACGTCTTTTTTCCTGATAAAACCGACTCAAACAAGTGCCACCGGTCAGGTAAAACTCTTTTTCAACATCAAAAACAAGGCGTAAAACCCTGTCCTGAAGCACATACAATTGCTTGTAGTTTATGCTATCCATTTCAGCTCATCAATTAATAAAGGTTTATCAAATAAATACACTTCGGCTATATTTTTTCTTCGGAAAACATACTCGTAATTAAATTGAGGGACCTTGAAACCCTCAAGTAATAATTTTAATTCGTAAATTTTAAAGACTCTCAGATCTCGCAGGAGTTTTGTGCTGTTTAGTAGAATCTTTTCAAACAAAAAAGCCTTGCTCCTGAAATCTGAACCGCTTATCATATCAGCGATTTCATCAATCGAAATGTTCAAATCCCAAAAGCAATCTTTTTTAATCCTATCGTAGTCAATCATTTTTTTTCTCCCTGCGATCATGCCCCCAATATACATGCTTTTGACCCCAAATTCAAGATCAGACCCCAGATAAGCAGGCATGTTAAGTAGAAGACAGGTTGAGTGAAGATAGAAGTGACGAGTGATGGAAAATGACCAACTCTTTGATTTTTCTTACCCCTACTCAAACTCAGCAGAGTGATGAGTGACAGTATATAAAAACTCACCATTCGGCGCATCGCGCCGTGGATATCCATTCCCTTTCCGGTCAGAACACAGAACACTGAAAACAGAACACATCTCTGTCCCTCTTTCAGAACACGGAACACTGAACACAGAACACATCTCTGTCCCTCTTTCAG